>JAKAHL010000111.1 GCA_021815005.1 Chloroflexota bacterium | reverse complement strand
CCGTGATGCCCGGGGAGCGGTTCGCCGTCGCTCCGACGGACCGGTTCGCCGCGGGGCCCGGTCCGCGGTCCGCCCGCGGTCCCGGCGAGCGCGCCGCCGCGGCGCCCGGGGGGCGAGCCGCCGTTCCGCCCGAGGGCGCCTTCCGCGCCGGGGAGATCGCCGACCGCGGACCCGTGGAGCGGCAGGAGAACGGGATCGGGCCCGTGCAGGTCGCCGACGTCCGCGCCCGCGACGCGCGCGAGCTCGAGCGCCAGCGGGCATGGCGCACCGAGGCCGTCCGTGCGCTCAACGCGCTCCACGAGGACGAGGGGACGCGGCCGGTGAACGCGGCCGAGCTCGAGCGGGCCGAGGAGGAGCGGATCGCCCGGACGGTGCCCGGCGAGGCCGGCTGGGACGAGGACGAGGACGACGAGGCCACGCCGGGCCCGGCGGCGCTGGCGGTGGAGGGCGGCCTCCTGCCCACGCTGCGCGTCCTCCCGCACGGCATCAGCCGCCGTCGCCTGGAGCAGGCGATCAGGGAGCTCCAGCTGCCGGTGCAGATCGCCCGGGAGGCGGACGAGGCCGACGTGGTCATGACCCTGCGCTCGGAGTATCGCCAGAAGCCGCCGGCCCTGCGCGATGCTGAGGACCGCGGGATGCCGATCTACGTGCTCAAGGCCAACACCGTGGCCCAGATCCAAGCGTCGCTCACGTCGGTGTTCGCGCTCGAGATCGACCCGCGCGAGGCGGCGCTCCGCGAGACGGAGCAGGCGATCGCGACGGTCATCAAGCAGCAGGAGCCGGTGGAGCTGGCGCCCCAGAACGCCTACGTCCGCCGCCTCCAGCACCAGCTGGCCGAGCGCGCCAACCTGGTCTCGCGGTCACGCGGCCGCGAGCCCTACCGACGGGTCCGGCTCTACCCGGAGGAGGCCCGGCCCTCCTGGCGATAGGGCGTCAGCCGCCGAGATAGGCGGCGACGACCTCGCTCAGGCGATTGCGGCGGTCCGGCTCCGTCACGAGCTCGATGTCCGTCAGGGCGAAGTCCCGGCCTTTGAACAAGAGCGGCTCGCCCAGGTCTCGCGCGAGCGCGTACGCGAAGCAGTCCCCCATGTTGAGGCGCGCCGGGTGCCCCGAGCCGCGACCGAACCGCTGGTAGGCATCGCGGGCGATGAGCGCCTGCGCGACGGTGAACGGGGCGATCTCGATGTGCGACGACGCGAGGATGGCGTCCAGGGCCCCGGAGAGGACGGGATTGCGTCGACCGTCAAGGACCGCCGCCAGCTCCACATAGCTCGCAGCGGAGATGCGCCGATGGGGAGCCGCGGCGATCGTGTCGGCGAAGAACCCGGCATCAGGCTCCCCGAGGAGGATGGCCGCGAGGGCTGATGGGTCGATGATCACTTCAGCAGCCCCCGCTCGTCGTAGAGCTCATCCGTGAAGTTCTCCGAGGTGAGGCCGGGGCCGAGCATTGTGCCGAGCTCGCCCCACATCTCCAGGATCCGCCGGGCTTCGGCCTTCTGGTCCGCCTCCTTCTGGTCCAACCCAGCCAGCCGCGCCTGCACCGCATCCGTGACGGCGGCGGTCAGCGAGACGTTGAGCTTGTCGGCGAGCTCCCGGATCAGCGCCTCGGTCTCGGCGTTCTTGATGTTCAGGCCCATGAGATGAAATCTACCATATCAACGGTATAGATCTACCATACGCCTTTAGCCGAGTTGTCGCCTCTTCCGCGTATGCTCGCCCCACGATGACCAACGCCGCGCCGCACCCCGGGACGCTGGCTGCGCACCCGGAGCTCACGCCGACGCCGGCGGGGGGCCTGACCGCGCAGGAGGCCGCTCGCCGGCGCGCGGCCGGCATGGGCAACGCGGCGCTGCCGCCGACCACGCGCACCTACGCGCAGATCCTGCGCGAGAACACCTTCACGTTCATCAACGACATCCTGTTCCTGCTGGGCGTCGCGCTCGTCGCGGTGGGCCGGCCCACGGACGCGGTGGTCTCGCTGGCGGTCATCTCCACCAACATCGTGGTGGGCATCGTCCAGGAGATCCGAGCCAAGCGGACGCTCGACCGGATCGCGCTCCTCACCCGCCCGACGGCGTCCGTGGTCCGCGACGGCCTGCCGGCCGCCGTGCCTCAGGACGACCTTGTGCTGGGCGACCTGGTGGAGCTCCACGCCGGCGACCAGGTGGTGCTCGACGGGCGGCTGGCGACCGGCAGCGTGGGCTTGGACGAGTCGCAGCTGACCGGCGAGAGCGACGTCGTGCCGAAGCGCCCCGGCGACGAGGTGCTCAGCGGCAGCTTCGCGGCCACCGGCAGCGGCCGCTACCGGGTTGAGAAGGTGGCGTCGGCCAGCTTCGCTAACCAGGTCACTGCGGGCGCCCGCTCGTTCCGGCGCGTCGTGACACCGCTCCAGGCCGAGGTCAACCTCGTGGTTCGGGTGGTGCTGGCGATGGTCGTCTACCTGGAGATCCTGCTTGTCGTCCGGGGCCTGGTGCAGGCGACCCGCCCGGGCGAGGTGGTGGCGGACGCGACGCTGCTGGCTGGTCTCGTGCCCAACGGGCTGTTCGTGTCGATCGCGGTGGCGTACGCGCTGGGCGCGATCCGGATCCTGCGGTTCGGCGCGCTGGTCCAGCAGGCCAACGCCATCGAGAGCCTGAGCCACGTGGACGTGCTCTGCCTCGACAAGACCGGAACGCTGACCGCGAACCGGCTCGAGGTGGACCGCGTGGTCCCGCTGGGCGACGCCACCCCGGACGAGGCGGTGGCCGCGCTCGCCGCGCTGGCCGCCTCCGCGACGTCGGGCACCACGACGACCGCGGCGATCGCCGCCCGCTGGCCGACCGCGCCGCGGCCGCTCGCGGACGAGGTCCCGTTCTCCTCGGCGCGCAAGTGGAGCGCGGTGGCGTTCGCGGACGGCACCGGGCTCGTTGCCCTCGGCGCCCCGCAATTCCTGCGCCGGTACCTCGCCACCCGCGGCGACGTGGAGGGTCCCGAGGACGCCGACCTGGATCCCGACGGCTGGACCGCGCTGCGCGGCGAGCTGGCCGCGCTCACCACCCTGGGGCTTCGCGTGCTCCTCGTGGCGACCCATCCCGACGCCAGCGCGCTGCCGCCCCACGCGGACGACGCCGCGGCCGCCCTGCCGCGGGGGATGCGGGCGCTGGGCCTCGTGGCGCTCCGCGACGAGCTGCGGGACGAGGCTGCCGAGACGCTGGCCTCGTTCCGGGCCAACGGCGTGCAGGTGAAGATCATCTCCGGCGACGACCCGGAGACGGTGGTGGCGCTGGCGAGGCAGGCGGGGATCGCGGACCCGGCGGCCGTCTCCGGCGCGGACCTTGACGGTCTCGACGACGCGCAGCTGGGCGTGGCGGCCGAGGAGACCACCGTGTTCGGCCGGATCACCCCTGCCCAGAAGGAGCGGCTGGTGGACGCGCTGCGCGCTCGGGGCCACTACGTGGCGATGATCGGCGACGGCGTGAACGACGTGCTCGGCCTCAAGCGGGCGAACCTGGCGATCGCGATGGGCAGCGGGACGCAGGCGACGCGGGGCATCGCGGACCTGGTCCTGATGCACGACTCGTTCGGCGCGGTGGCGGTGGCCGTGGAGGAGGGCCAGCGCATCCTCAACGGGATGCAGGACATCCTCAAGCTGTTCCTGACCCGCATCGCCACCGTGGCGCTCGTGGTGGTCTCGTCGCTGGTGGTGGTGGCGTTTCCCATCGAGCTTCGCAACGCCTCGGCGCTGACGGTGTTCACCGTGGGGATCCCGACGCTGCTGCTGGCGCTCTGGGCCAGGCCGGGCCGGCGCGTCCGCGCCTCGCTGACCCGCACCCTCGCGACCTTCGTCGCGCCCGCGGCGATCGTGTCCAGCCTCGGCGGCCTGCTCGTCCTGAACGGCTCGCTCTACTTCGCGGGCGCCAGCGGCCTGCACTCGGGCAACTTCGTGGTGGCGCTCGACCATGCGCAGACGGCCCTCACGTCGTTCCTGGTGTTCGTCGGGCTGCTGCTGATCGTGTTCGTGGAGCCGCCCGTGCGGTGGTTCGCGGTGATCGAGCCGCTCACGACCGACCGGCGGCCGGCCCTCCTGGCGCTGGTTCTGGCGGCCGGTTTCGTGGTGACGCTGCAGCTCGGTGTCTCCCGCGCGTTCTTCTCGTTCGGGCTTCCCACCTCGCCTGACGTGGTGCTGGTGGTCGTGGCGGTGGTGGTCTGGACGGTGCTGGTGCGCGAGTTCTGGCGGCGCCGGCTGGTGGAGCGGTTCCTGGGCCTGGGGGGCTGACGGGCTGCCGGCGCCGGGCGCGTGCCGCCGGCGCCGGGCCGCGGATGGCGGGCGCGTGTCGCCGGCCCCTACGCCTCGCGCACCACCCGGATCCCACGCTTCTCGGCGAGCGCCTGCACCCAGCCCGCGGCGTTCATCCCCGGGTCGCTCTCGCGATAGGGCTCGTCGTCGCCATCGTCCGCCCGCCCCGCGCCGCCGACCAGCGTCAGCGTGCCGCCATCGGCCGCCAGGTTGTCCAGCAGCCGCTCGAGGTCATCCTCGCCCACGGCCACGAACCGCGCGCCCACGTCCACCGACACGGTGCCGTCATCGCCGGCCAGCACCGTGAGGTCCCCGCCCCGCGTCTCGCCGATGCCCATCGCCCGCTCAGCCGGCGCGCGTGGCGCCGGTGAAGCTGAACGACGCGAGCCGCACCGCGGGCACCGTGCACCCGCCGAGCATCCCGCACAGCGTCCGACGCTCGCGACCCACCGCCTCGACCCCCGCCAGCGCGTCGAGGTAGGACATCGTGAACCGCAGGTTGCGCACCGGCCCCACGATCCGCCCGCCCTCCACCAGGAACGTGCCGTCGCGCGTCATGCCGGTGACCACCACGCGCTTGGGGTGCACCGGGTTGGTGTAGTGGAACCGCGTGACCAGCAGGCCGCGGTCGAGCCCGCCGATCAGCTCCTCGAGGGTCGCCTCGCCCGGTGCCATCGCCATGTTGACGGGGAACGGGCCCCACGGGTTCGGGGCCGGGAGCCCGTGGCCGGTCGATCGACGGCCGGCTCGGGCCGCCGTCTGTGTGTCGAACGCGAGGTCGCGGCAGACGCCCCGGTCCAGGAGGAGCAGCCGCTGCTTGGCGACCCCCTCCGCGTCGAAGCCCATCGGGAGGCCGGCTGGGTCGCGGCCGTCGTCGGTGATGGTCACCAGGGGCGAGGCGACCCGCTTGCCCGCCTCCCAGAACGAGCGGTCCTCGGCCACGGCCAGCGCGCCCAGGCCCAGGTAGCCCAGCATGTCCAGCAGGTCCACGACGGCGTACTGGTTGAGGACCACCGGGTAGTCGCCGGGCTCGAGGTCCACCGGGCTCGCCGAGAGGCGCGCGCGCTCGGCCGCCTCGCGCCCCAGCGCCGCGGCATCGATCCGCGTCGCGTCCACGGAGCAGTCCTCCGCGTACCCGGTCCCGTTCTCGGGGCCCATCGTCACGGTGAGCAGCTGGCTCGTGGTCCGGCGCTCGGCGGTGCGGATGCCCCGCGAGTTGGCGACCGCCACGGCCTCGGCGTCGGTGGAGAAGGAGCCGAACGCGGTGACGCCCTCGGCGTCGGCGGCGGCGATCACCGCCCGGGCCCCGTCCGCGCGGAGCTCCGGCGTGGCCCCGCCCGTGCCGTCGGACCAGGCGGCCGCGACCGGCCCGGGGACAGCGCCGTCCGGGTCCGGCAGGCCGGCCCAGTCCTCGAGCTCCTCGACGTGGGCGGCGATGGCCGCGGCGCGCTCGACCAGGGCGCGCAGCCCCTCGGCGTCCGTGCGGCCGGTGGACGCGACCCCCACGCGCCGGCCCCGCGCCACCCGCAGGTTGACGAGCGCCTCGTTCGAGGTCACGTTCTGGTGGATCTCGGAGTTGGCGAAGCGCGTCAGCGCGGACTCGCCCGCGACCACGAGCGCCTCGGCCTCGGACACGCCGGCCCGCGCGGCCAGGCGCACGGCCTCCTCGGCGATGCGCAGGGCGACCCCCGGGTCCGCGGCCGCGCCAAGCGTGCGCGACGAGCTGCTCACGACATCACCCCCACGCGCACGTTGCGGAACCTGGCGCCGGACACCCCGTGGCCGACGTGGCCGGTCTGGGGCGGCTCCCCCTTGCCGCAGTTGGGCGTGCCCCACAGGCTCCACGAGCTCGCGTCGCCCACGGCGTCCATCGAGCGCCAGAGCTAGTAGGTGATGCCGGTGTAGGTGCCGTTGCGGTAGAGCTGACCCACCTTCCCGTGCTTGACCTCGCGGACGACCTCGGTGCCGAACTGGAAGTTGAGGCGCCGGTCGTCGATGGACCAGCTGCGGTTGGTCTCGAACAGCAGGCCGTCGTCGGTGTCCGCGACGATGTCGTCGAAGCTCATGCCGGGCTTCGGCAGCAGGTTGACGTTGGTCATGCGGATGAGCGGGATGCGGTTCCAGCCGTCGGCGCGCATGGCCCCGCCCGACTGGCGGCCGATCCGCGGCGCCGTCTCCCGGGAGGACAGGTAGCCGACGAAGATGCCCTCTTTGACCAGCGGGACCTGCTGGGCGGCGACCCCCTCGTCGTCCCAGCCGAACGTGCCGAGGCCGCCCGGGACGGTGGCGTCGGCCACGATGTCGCAAAGGTCCGAGCCGTAGCGGAAGCTGCCGAGCATGTCCGGCATCAGGAAGCTGGTCCCGGCGTAGCTGGCCTCGGTGCCGAAGGCGCGGAGATC
>JAKAHL010000110.1 GCA_021815005.1 Chloroflexota bacterium | reverse complement strand
GAGCGGGCGAGCCGGCGACGAACCCGGACGCCGGGGCTGCCTGCGAGGCCGACGCCCCCACCAGCGGGGCAACGGGTGACGGGGCCGGCGTGGCGAGGGACGGGACGGCCGGCGAACCCGGGGCCGTCGCCCCCGAGGTCGCCGGCGGCGCGGACCCGCAGCCCGCCACCAGTGCCACCAGGACAGCGGCGGCGGCACGGCGAACCACCCCGGACCGGCGTGGGCGGGGCATCGCGCGGTGCGCCATCGACACCCTGTCCACCCTCGCGCAACGTGGCGGCCGGATCGTGGCCGCCCAGTCCGTCACGATACTTGCCGCCCGCGGCCCGACGCCAGCCCCAGATCGGGATTGCGGGCAGCCAGCCGTGATCCGCCGCGCAGCGGCGGGCCGTCCTACACTCCCGGCGTGGCCACCACCATCGACCTCAACGCGGACGTCGGCGAGGGCCTGGGCCCGTGGCCGATGGGCGCTGACGAGGCGCTGATCCCCCTCGTCAGCTCGGTCAGCATCGCCGCAGTCCGCCACAAGGGGTTGACAGAAGTAGCATTCCCGGCCCAGATTCGAGGGACGGAACCCGCTCACGGAACGTCGCTCGATGCCTCGCCTCGCGCCGAAGGCCCGCTGCCCTGACCCGCTCCACGCTGGGTCCAAGACGGTCGGGAGGGGCACGGTCCAGCAGAAGACCGGGACGGTGCGCCGCTACTGGTGCGACCCGCTCGTCGGCAAGGCCCACTACTTCACGGTCGGGGTGAAGGGCGGTCGCCGCCTCCGGGGACAGCAGGGCGCGCCCGAGTGCCCCGACCACCCCAAGAGCCACGTCGTCCGCAACGGGGCCTACGGGCGCGGCGTCAACGTCCGCCAACGCTACCGCTGCGACCACACGGGACGCTGCAACGCCACCTGTCGGACGGCGTGCGACCGCGACCACGACGGCAAGGGGCACAACCCGCGCTCCTGCCCGAAGGCGTGCGACGGAAGGCACAACTTCACCCCGACGCTGCCGCGCGAGCACGTCGAGCCGGGCGACCGCTGCGACGACTGCCTCGAACTGCGCGGGATCCACCGGGGCGAGATGGCAGTGGCCCGCCGCCAGCGGTTCTCCGCGCGCGCCGTGGCGCGTGTGCTCGCGGCCCTCGGGTCCGGCACCTCCTACGGCAAGGCCGGGCAGCTCGCCGAGAGCCTGCTGCCGAACGATGCGGTCCGCAAGACCCGCCGGCGGTCGACCAACCCGCCGAAGCCCCGGACCAGGACCAGCGCGCGCACGCCCAAGAAGCACAGCCCGGCGTCGCGCCTCGCCAACACCTACTGGCACCTCGGCGCGGACATCACCGAAGCCTACGGACCGGTCGTCTGGGCCGACACCGAGCGGCGGCTGCGGACCAGAGCGGAGCAGATGGCCCACGAGGGCAGCGACCTCGTGTGGATCCTCGACGACAAGCCCATCTACTCGCTCGACGCCACCGGCAAGCGCAAGAAGACCGACGGCTGGACGCTCCACCTCCTCGCGGAGATGGACTGGACCGACCGCCAACTTCCCGGGATCACCCGCCTGCGCCTGCTCCGGGCCTACCCGAAGTCGACCTCGGTGGCCTGGCGGCTGCTGTTCGACGAGATGGGCTACGTCCCGGACGTGATCGTGTCCGACGCCGCCAAGCCCATCGTCGCGGCGGTCGACGCCCACTTCGCGGGCGCGGCCAAGAAGCCGCTCTTCGTGCCGTCCATCTGGCACCTCAAGGACGCCCTCCGCAAGAACACGCTCGAGAAGGCGATGCGCGGGCCGAACGGCGAGGCCATCGAGAGCCACTTCGAGAACCTGCGCCGGGACCGGGCACTCGCCACGCCCGGGGCGTGGAGACAGTGGTGGGTGGAGTTGCGCCTGCTGTGCGGCGGTCTCGTCGTCCCGGCCAACTTCGACACGAGCCGGGACAACTACCTCGAGCGAATGGCGGAGGCGATCCCGTTCCTTGCCGCCGAGCACCGCATCAAGGTCTCGTCGGGCGGTCTCGAGGCGATGCTGCGCGACGTGGAGCGGGCGCTCGAACTGCGCTTCTACCAGTTCGCCAACATCGAGCGGACCAACACGCTCCTCGACCTGATGGTCGCCCACCACAACGGGCACTTCACCGACCACGCGCGGATCGTCCGGCTCATCGAGGAGGACGAGACGCCGCACCGGGGCTGGACCGTCCCGATGCGGACCATCGAGGATCCGCAGCCGCGCAACGACCGCTACTCGAGCCTGCGGGACGAGGGCGTGATGATCTCCGTCGCCGCGTCGAGGGGCCTGCTATGAGCGTCTGGGACGCCCCCGAGAGTCTGCGCCTCGTCGTGCTCGACGTGGAGACCTGCGTCGGCCCGGACAAGCAGCACCGCGTTCTCTCGGTCGGCGTTGCGGTCGCCCGGGGCGTCGGGGTGATGGAGCGGCTCGAGGTCTACGCGAACCCGGGCTGCGACATCGACCCGATCACCCAGGACAAGCACCACATCACCAACGCCCACGTGAAGGCGGAGCCGCCGCTCAACGAGGTCTGGCCGGAGATCGCCAGGCACTTCACCGGGCGGCCCGGCGAGACGGTCGTGCTCGCCGCCCACTACTCGGCGTTCGACATTCCCGTGCTCCGCAACGAGCTTGCCCGCACGGGTGGCACGCCCCTGCCGGACCTCCCGGTGCTCGACACGGCGGGCGCGCTGTGCTCGCTCGCCGGGCTGAAGTCGACCAAGCGCGGCCTCAAGTGGATCCTCCTCGAACTGGGCATCACCAACCCGTTCCCGCACAACGCCCTCTCGGACGCCACCGCTACCGCCGAAGCCGCGCGGGTGCTCGTGGACCGGGCGATGGAGCGGCAGTCTGACCTCGCCGCGCTGCTCGCAGCAGCCGGAGCCTCGACGCCCGCTGCCATCGCGCCGTCGGGTCCGCGCGAGGTGCGCGAGCGCAAGGCGAGGGTGTTCCGGGCGCGGCTCCCCGACGACCACATCGCAGCGCACGCCACCGCCACCGACGCCGACTTCCCGAAGGTGGCTGCCGCCTGCGCCGCCCAGCGGTGCCCCTCGCTCGCGGACACGGCGCGCCGCCTGCCGGGGCCGGCCAGCCGCAAGGCCCTGTTCTCGCTGCTCGAGGATCGCGCGAAGGCCGGCGACGGCGCGGGCACGGCGACGGTGCTCGGTGCCCTCGTGCCCCTCCTGGTCTCGATGCCCCGCAGCGTGCCCGCCGCCCGCAAGGAGTGCCGCCACCTGCGGCAGGCTGGCGGTGCGGTGAACGCCCGTGGCGTGGCCCTCGCGGTCGCGGTCTGGCTCGAGGCCACGCTCACGCCCATCGCCCGCTGCCCCGAGGACGACCCGTGCCCCGACTGCGCCGAGGCGCGGCCCTGCCCGCTCGACACCTGGGCGGAGGGTCTCGTGCCACTCGCCATCGACGGGACGCCCGCCGCCGCCTACGCATTCTGGGATCCTGCGTCGGGCAACCCGGCGGAGCAGGGCTGGAGTGTGATGCGGTCGCACTCCCAACTCCTCGCCGACCGGGTGCTTCGCTCGTGTCTGCCGCTGTGGGAGGCCGCGTCCCTCGGTGAACTGCCGAAGGTCGCCGAACAGGTCTGGGCGGCTGGCGGCCGCGACCCGAGGCTGACCGAGACCCGCATCGCGCTGATGGTCCGGGCCGGTCGGCGCGGCGACCTCGAGGTTGCCCTGGCCGACGCCGACCCGGTGGTCGCGCGGAATCGTGGCTCGACGGACCCTGCCGCTCTCTCGCTCGCCGTGCGGGTGGCGCAGGTCCGAGGACGGCTCGAGCGGCTGGCCGCGCCGGGATCGCGCCACGCGCGCCTCGCGCAGGCCAAGCGACCGCCGAGGCCGACGCGCTTCCTGCGGGAGTTGGTGCTGGCCGCCGGCGACCCTCCAGGCGACTGACCCGACGAGATCCGTCGAGCGGCCTGCTGCTACGCGCTGACGGGGCTGGTGGCGCTGTCGGCTCGCCGGCGGTCCCGCCGCATGATGTCGGCGAACACCAGTCCGCCGAGCAGGACGACCAGGAACCAGGCCAGCGGGCTGTCCTTGCCGGTCCAGCCGAACAGCGTTCCTGCGACAAGCGTGAACGCGAGATACGCCGCGACCAGCGACCCGATGGCGATGCCGACGGTGCGGACGACGCGGGTGACCCTGCTCATTGTGTGTTCACCCCCAAGTCGATGGCGCGACGGACGTGATCGTGTCGCCACGCACCCCCTGCGTCAAGAGCCGGGGTTCCAGATCGCCGACGGTTCCGCTCATCGTCCGCGACCATTGCCGCTGGTGCGGAGAGTGTTGACTGGGAATGCTACTCAATCAATCCCTCGTGGCGGACTGGGCATCGCCTGTGGCGCGCACGCCGGCGACCCGTCCACCATCCGGCGCACGGTCCGGCTGGCGCTCGCCGCGGGCACGGCCATCGGGGCCAACCCGGGCTACCCGGACCTCGTCGGCTTCGGTCGGCGCGAGCTGGCGATGGCGTCGGGCGAGGTGGCGGCGAGCGTGCTCTACCAGGTGGCCGGCGTGGCGATCCGGGCGGACCTGCCCCGGCTCGGCCAGCTCCGCCCCGGCAACGGGGTGCGGTTCTGGGCGGTCACCGCAGACGAGGCGCGGCTGGCGTTCGCCCAGCAGCAGGCGACGCTGGACCGGGTCGCGACCGCCCTCGCCGGCGACGCGGTGTGGCACCGGCTGGCGAGCGACGCGCGCGGCTGAGTCGGGCCGGGGCCCGACGCGCGCGCACGGCTAGACTTGGCCCATGGACACCCGTCGATCGCTCCTCCGCTCCCGGCTCGGCCGCATCGGCATCTGGAGCTTCGCGCTCCAGGCGAACCCCTTCCCGGCGGCGCGCGCCGCCCTCGCCGCGTACGAGGGGCTGGGCTACCGGTCGGTGTGGTTCCCCGAGAGCGCCGGCAGCAAGGAGGCGTTCGCGCACGCGGCACTGCTGCTCGACGCCAGCGAGCGGCTGGTGGTCGGCACGGGCATCGCCAGCATCCACGCGCGAGACGGCGTCGCGATGGCGCTCGGCGGCCGCACGCTCGAGGAGGCGCACCCCGGTCGGTTCGTGCTGGGGATCGGCGTGAGCCACGCGCCATCGGTGGCGGCCCGGGGCGGCACCTACGGCAAGCCGATCGAGCAGATGCGCGCCTATCTCGACGCCATGGACGCAGCGCCCTGGGCCGGGCCCGCCGCCGAGCGCCCGTCCCTGGTGCTGGCCGCGCTCGGGCCCCGGATGCTCGAGCTGGCGGCTGATCGCGCGGACGGCGCCCATCCGTACTTCGTCCCCGTGGAGCACACGCGGATCGCCCGCGAGCGGCTGGGCGCGGACCCGGTGCTGGTCGTGGAGCTGACCGCGGCCATCGACACCGACCGCGGACGGGCGCGCGAGACCGCCCGCGCCTTCGCTGCGCGTTATCTGGCGCTGCCCAACTACGCGAACAACCTGCGCCGGCTGGGCTACACCGACGACGACATCTCAGGGGGCGGCAGCGACCGGCTGCTCGACGCGGTCATCGCCGGGGGCAGCGCCGCGGGCGTGGCGGCCCGCGTCCGGGAGCACCTTGACGCGGGGGCCGACCACGTCGTGGTGCAGCTGCGGGCGCCCGACCCGACGGACCTGTGCGTCGCGCACTACGGCGCGCTGCGCGAGGAGCTCGGCAGCCTCCTGGGCTGAGCCCGCCTACTCGACGGGATCGTCGGCGTCGTCGGGGTCTTCGCCGGCCCGGCCTGTCCCGGCGTCGTCGTCGGCGGCGGCGTCGTCCGCCCCGCCCGCCTCGGCGGTCTTCGGCAGGCCGGCGGCCAGCGCCTCCACCAGCTGCTCCTCGAGCCAGCCCAGCCACAGGAAGACGATCGTCTCGCCGGCGCTCGGGTCGGACTCGTCCAGCGGCCGGCGGCCCGTCTCCTCGGTGACGCCCAGCCGCGTGCCGCGGACCAGGCGCAGGTCGTTGACCGCCCCCAGCCACGCCGAGGCGTGGGGCTCGTCCAGGTAGACCGCGTCGATCGTCTCGGCCAGGACGGCGAACCGCGCCTGGCGGTCGGCATCGAGGTCGGCGCCCGTCAGCTCGCGGAAGGCCGCGGACGCGGCCGCGTCGCC
The DNA here is from genome assembly GCA_021815005.1 of Chloroflexota bacterium. GTDB lineage: Bacteria > Chloroflexota > Limnocylindria > Limnocylindrales > CSP1-4 > CAIXZV01. The sequence goes on along the minus strand of JAKAHL010000110.1, from coordinate 631 downwards.
CGGCACCGCGTCCGGTGCCAGCCGTGCCAGGCCCGGATCGCCGGGGCCGGACTCGGGCGCCACGTCGCCGGCCGTCTCCCGCGCCAGCTCGCCCGCCAGCGCGGCGAGGATCTCCCGTTCGCGCGGGGCGAGACGCACGGCGATCCGCCCGTCGGCGATGCGCTCGACCCGCGGGCGCGACTCGTCGGCGGTCACTCGGGCTGCATCGTGGCCCACAGGCCGTGGGCGTGGAGGCGGGCGACGTCGTGCTCGCAGCGCTCCATGGGGCCGCTCGACACGACGGCGCGGCCCTCGTGGTGGACCCTGAGCATCAGCCGGTGGGCGTGGGGGCGGCTGTAGCCGAACAGCTTCTGGAGCACGTACGTCACGTAGGACATCAGGTTGATCGGGTCGTTCCAGACGATCACGACCCAGCGGGGCGCCGGGGCCATCCGCGCGCGGTCGGCCGGCTCGAGCGAGGTCCCGGGCGGCGGGGCGGCGGGCGTGTCGGCCATGGGTTGCTCCTATGTCAAGCCGCGACCGCTGTCAAGGCGGATGTGGCGTTGGCGCGCTGTGTCTCGTCAGCCGAGAGGCGGCCGATCGTACGCCGCGCGGCCCCGCGGCGCGCCGCGCAGGCCGGGCCTGCCTAGAG
>JAKAHL010000109.1 GCA_021815005.1 Chloroflexota bacterium | reverse complement strand
GCAGCACCGCCCCCGGCGACCCGCGGCGGTCCCCGCTCGCCACGAGCGCCGCCGCCGCCGCGGTGGGGAGCAGCGCGTACAGGCCCGGGTAGGACAGGCTCGCGTCGAAGCGCAGCGCCGCGAAGGTGAGCGCCGGCACGGCCGCCCACCCCAGCGCCGCGGCGAGGCGGCCGGGCAGGCGGCTGACCTGCGGGCTGGCGATGGCGAGCAGGCCGCCCGCGGCCAGCTGCCAGGCGCGGGTCGGCAGGAGGTAGAACGCGAGCGGGCCCGCGATCTGCCCGACCTGCACGCAGGCGACCAGCGACGCGACGAGGACGGCGGCGATCGCGGCGCCCGCCACCCGGCGCGGGGTGCCGCGCCACGTCGCCGCGATCAGGAGCGCCGGCCACAGCAGGTAGAACTGCTCCTCCACCGCGAGCGACCAGAACTGGCGGAACGGCGAGAGCGCGCCGTTCGGGGCGAAGTAGTCCAGGTCGCCCGCGGCGAACCGGACGTTGACGAACGAGAGCGCGGAGGCGATGCCATCGCCGCTGAAGCGGGACAGGTCCAGCGGGGAGACGAAGAACGGCATGGCGCACGCGGTGACCGCGATGGTCACCGCGGCGGCGGGCAGGATGCGGCGGGCGCGGCGCGCGTAGAACGCCGGCAGGCTGATCCGGCCGTTCCGCTCGCGCTCGCGGACCAGGAGGCCCGTGATCAGGAACCCGGACAGGACGAAGAACACGTCCACGCCCACGAAGCCGCCCGGGAGCGGCAGGCCGGCGTGGTAGGCCACGACGAGCAGGATGGCGAGGCCGCGCAGCCCCTCGATGTCGGGCCGGAAGTCGGCCGCGTCGGTACGGGGGCCCGCGGCTCGCCTCGGCGGCCCGGGGGCCGGACCCTGGCCCTCGGCTCGTGCCTCCCCCCTGGGCCAGAGTGTGTGCACGCCGCCCTCCGCTGCCCTGGCCTGCCGTCAACCGCGTCGCGCCGCTGACGGGTCCGAGGCCGGCCCCGCCCCGCTCGCGTGCAGTGTGGACGACGCCAGCAGCCGGCGTCGAGCCGTTTCCCGCGCGCGGGGCGTGCCGCGCGCCAGCCGGGCAAGGTCGGCCCGGCTCGGGCACACTGCGGCGATGCGCCAGCACGCCCACCCCATGCGCCGTCCCAACCGGCGCCGGCGCCTCGGGACGGCCGTCTTCCTGACCGCGCTGGCGCTGGCCGCGGCGGGGCTCGCGTGGCGCCCGCTCGGGCCGAGCGCCGGGCTGACCGCCGGCACGAACCAGGCATTGGCGCAGGAGGCGACGGGTTCAGCCCTGGCGAGCGCGGCGGCGCCCTCCGCCTCGCCGGCGCCGACGCCCGCGCCTCAGGACCAGCTGTCCGCCGCCGATGCCGCAGCCGCCCGCCTCGCCCCCGCGCACGTCGCGCTCGACGCTTGGCCGGCTCCGATCCCGGAGCCGCCGGCCTCGCTCACCGGCTACGTCTGGCCGATCGCGCACCCGCGGCTCACGCTGCCCTTCGGCCCCACGTCATGGGGAACGCGCGTCGTGGACGGCAAGCTGTTCCACGACGGGGTGGACCTCGCCACGTTCTGCGGCGACCGGATCGTCGCGGCCCACGACGGCGTCGTCCTGGCCGCCGGCCGGCAGTTCGACAACTTCATCGGCTGGGTGGGCAGCCTCGACGCCTACTACCGTCTGCTCGACGCCAAGCAGATGTGGAACGACCTGCCGATCGTGGTGATCATCGACGACGGCAACACCTACCGCAGCGTCTACGCTCACTTCTGGAAGGTGGTGGTGCACGCGGGCGAGCAGGTCCACGCGGGGCAGCTGATCGGCTACGAGGGCATGAGCGGCCACGCCACCGGCTGCCACCTCCACTACGGGCTGTTCTCGCCGTACGAGACCGCCACGTTCGGGATCGATCCCAAGGTGGCGAGGAGCCTGCGGCTGCCGACGCTGGAGATCGCCAGAGTGGACCCGCTGCTGGTGCTGCCGTACCGCAAGGGGATCTCGGGCCCGGAGACGAACCTCGGCAGCGGCTGAGGCGGGGCGGGCCGGGCGCCGCGCCGAGCGCCCCGTCAGCCCGGGCGCCCCCGTCAGCCCGAGTGCCGGTAGCGCCGACCCACCAGCGACCACGCTGGGATCCGCGCGAGGGCGTCGTCCAGGCTGGGCCCGGGGCCGCCGTCCCGCCGCTCGATGGCGAGGGTCGGGGGCTTGCCGGCGCCCGGCCGCGCGTCCACCCCGGTCAGGTCCAGGGTCTCGCGCCCCGGCTCGGCCTCGCCCAGCTCCGCGAGCAGCGCGGCGGGCCAGTCCGGCGTTGGCCCGTCGGCGGTGACCTCGCGCTCAAGATGCCACCGCGGCCGCCGGAGCAGGATCGCCCGCCAGCCGGCCGCCACCTCGGGCCGCACGCAGCCGTCGCCCGGCACGGGCGCGTCGCACAGGTGCTCGCCGCGGGTCCACAGGGCCGCCTGGTGCAGCAGCGCGTACTCGTCGAGGTCCGCGAACGCGGCCAGCCGGTCGGCGGGCGACCCGGGCCCGAACACGGCCTCGATGGACGGCACGAAGACCTCGGCCAGGTCCAGGTCGATGGCCCGGACCGTCCGGTGGAGGTACACGTGGCGGTACATGAACAGCCGCGCGGTGAGGAACATCTCCAGGGCACCCAGCCCGGATTCGTACAGCGTCAGGCCCCGTTCCGAGATGAACGCGTACCGGCGCAGGCGCTCGGCGTCCACCGGGCCCATCGACACGCCGGTGAGGTAGGCGTCGCGGCGGACGTAGTCGAGGTTGTCCACCGTGAACACGCCCGAGAGCAGTGGCTGGAGCGTGCGCACCCAGCCGGGCACCGTGGGGTCCGGGATCGGCGGCTTGGAGATGAGCACCGACACCCAGCGCGGGTCGATGGCCTCGTCGTCGGCGAAGCGGTCGCGCTCGGGGACGGAGCCGGGCGCCCGCCGGAGGGCGGTGATCAGCGGGCCCAGCTCGCGTTCGATGATGAGCTGGCTGAGGTCCTCGTGGCTCAGGGTCTTGGCGCCCGGCCGCCGCGGGTCCGCTGGCGCGGTGAAGCGGGCCAGGAACCGGTCGTCGAAGAAGTGGGCGAAGGGCCCGTGCCCCACGTCGTGGAGCAGGCCCGCCACGCGCAGCGTCTCGACCACCAGCCCCTCGGACGGGATGGGCTCGCCCGGCGCGAGGCCGGGCAGCGACGCGGCCAGCGACGGGTACAGGGAACGCGCCCAGAGGCCCGCCTCGTGCATCACGCCCAGGCCGTGGGTGAACCGGGAGTGCTCCGCGGTGGGGAACACCCAGCGCGCGCTCTGGAGCTGGCTGATCCGCCGCAGGCGCTGGACCCACGCCGTGTCGAGCAGGTCGTCCTCGGCGACCGTCTCGGTGTGGAGCCCGGCGGCGTGCGCGTCGTGCGGCGTCAGCCGCTTGGTGAGCTCGACATAGCCGTGGATCGGGTCGCTGATCAGGTTGACCGCGGCGAACGGGGGTCGGCGGCCGGGCGCGACCGGCCCGCCGCCGCTCAGGGGATGCGCACCCGCTTCTCGGCCGTCCACGCGGAGAGGTTACCGCGACGGTCCACGGCCTGGACGCGGAACGAGTAGGTGGCCCCGGGCGTCCGGTGCGTCAGCCCGAGCCAGGTCATGGTGGTCCGGCTGCGGATCAGGCGCCACGCGCCGCCGTTGACGCGGTACTCCACGTTGAACCCCGCCAGCCCCGCGGTGTGCGTCTGGAGCAGGGGGTCCGAGCCGGACCAGCGGAACGTGACCGACGTGCCGCTGCGGGTCAGGGTGCCGTTCCGGGCGACCGGCGGGGTGTGGTCCGCGGATTCGCTGAACAGCATCGAGGCCCAGGTGGACCCGTCGCTCGCCCGGGCGATGCCGATCCCGATGTAGTTGAGGGTGCCGGAGAACAGGATCGCGTGGTGCTCGGGGCTGGCCTTCCACATGCCGTAGAGGTTGGCCGCCGCCGGCGAGCCCCAGGCGTACGAGGTCTCGCCGATGGTCTCGCCGAACGAGAGCCAGTCGATCCCGTGCGCGGTCAGCGCGGCGCCGGGATCCCCTCCCGCCGCCTGGTGCGAGAGCGTGCGCGAGGCCGCCAGGGCCGCGGCCCGCCCGGTGGCGATCGCCTGGAGTGCGGGCCACGAGCGCAGGGGCCGCAGGCCCGCCGTCCCGCGATCCCGGTTGAGCCAGCCCAGGATGCTGGTCGCCATCGAGGCGGGGGTGGGCGAGGCGAGGGTGCTGGTGGGGCTTTCGGACGGCGCCGTGGCCGCGCCGAGCGCCGGGCTGGCCGCCAGGAGGCTCAGCAGCAGAGACAGGGTGAGCGTTGCCGCAAGGTGTCCGCGACGCGGCGCGAACGGGCGGCGCAGGCCGAGTGCGTCGATCATGACCCTCCGAGGCATCGGGGTGGTGCGAGGTGTCAACGGGCGTGCGCCAGACTACCCCACTGCCGCGATCGGGTCCGCTTTGCCACCCCTCCCGGGCCGTCAGCGCGAGTACTGCGCCGCGGCCCGCGCATGCGTGGCCGCCACGTCCTCTCGGAGCGACGCCGGGGCGATCACCTCCACGTCCTCGCCCCAGGACAGGATCCAGAGCCGGATCTCGACCGTCCCGGCGAGGGTCGCCCGCCACTCCAGCCCGCCGCCGGCCAGGGTCCGGACCCGCTGGGACGGGTGCCAGACCGCCTCCCGCACCCGGGCGGCCACGGACGGCGCGAACCGCAGCGCGACCTCGGTCGCCGGCTGGTCCCAGATGATGTCCCAGGCCGGGCGCAGCGCGGCCGCCAGTTCGCGCGGCTCGGGCGCCTCGAACCGGCGGGGCGTGAGCGACAGGTCGAGGATCCGCTCCACCTTGAACGTTCGCAGGGCGCCGCGCCCCTCGTCGAAGCCGATCAGGTACAGCGCGTGCGTTGCCAGCGACGGCTCGAGCAGGTACGGCCGGACCTCGCGCCACTCCGGCTCGCGGTCGCCGTCGTACCCGGCCGGGGCGTACTGGAAGCGGACCGCCCGCTGCTCCGCCCAGGCTCGGGTCAGATCCTCCACGCGCCGGTTGTAGGCTTCGTCGGTGCGGCGCTCGGCCATCTCGTCAAGCGTGCGCTCGACGTGGCCGTGCATCGCGTCCGGCAGTCCCTCCTCGAGCTTGCTGAACGCGGAGGCGAGGGTGGGGTCGTAGCGGTCCGCGTACCGCGTCATCAGCCGCGCGGCGAGGAAGACGGCCATCGCCTCCGGCAGCGTGAGCCGCAGGGCCGGGAGGAACGCGCCGGCCTCCACGCCCCACCGACCGCCCTCGCTCCAGACGGGGACCCGCATCTCGTCCTGGAGTGCCCTGAGGTCGCGGTAGACGGTCCGCTCCGACATGCCCGTGCGGCGGGCGATCTCCTTGGGCGTGACGCCGCCCTCGCCGTGGGCGTGGAGGACGCGCAGGACGGACAGGAGGCGGGCCAGCCGATCCCGCTTGCCCTCGATCCGCTCGCCCTCGGGCACGTTGTCGCCAGCCGCCATGACTCCCTCCTCGACCGCTCGTCAGCCCGGTGCGTGGATGATCGCCGGGGCGCCCCGGTCCACCGCGGTCAGGCGGAACCGGACCTGGGCGGTGAGCGCGTCGGAGGCGAGGCCGAGCCCCGGCCCGTTCGCATAGCCGTCCGCCTGCCCGAGCTCGCCGTCGGCGAACACCCAGAAGTCGAGCTCGCCGCGCCACCGCGACAGGTCGACGCTGCCGACCAGGAGCGCCACCTCGGGCACGGCCGCCCGCAGCGTCGAGCCGTCGAGCGCCACCCGGCACTGGCGGGCTCGGGCGCCCTCGATGTAGGCGAGCCCGGCATCCTCGACAACAGCGCGCTGCGGCTGCGTCAGCGCCGCTCGGAGCAGCTGACGGTCCAGGTCCAGGCCCTCCGCCCCCGTCGGCCCGACGGCGACCCACCCGTAGTTGGGGAGCAGGCTCCAGGCGCTGGCGCCCACGCGGGCGAACCCGGTCCGGCCGAAGGCGACGCTGCTCGTCACGTAGCCGTCCCAGCGCACGTCGGCGCCGGACCGCTGGCCTGCCACGTCCAGCTGCCCGGTGCGCCGCCCGTCCACCGAGCTGTCCATCTGGAGCGCCACGGCAGCCGTGGCGCCCACCGAGAGCGCGCCGTCGCAGCGCGGCGGCTGCAGCGTCGGGTCGGTCGGCCCGAACTGCGAGGAGATCGCCGGCCGGTTGCCCAGCGACAGCTCGTTGTAGACGGCGGCAACGGTAAACGCGAATCCGGCGATCAGGGTGGCCGCGACGCCCATGGCCATCCCGGCCACCAGCCGGCGCCCGCGGGGCGCTCGGTCGCCGAGGCGCCGCCGCGCCACGCCGAGCCCGGCGAAGACGCCGGTGGCCAGCAGCGCGAGCGCCCACGGGTAGGCCGCCTCGGCCGAGGGGAGCAGCGTCTGCGGGCCCCCGCCCTCGAGTTGCGTCACCAGCCCTGCGATCGACGGGACGAGGAGCAGCACGGGCGCGATGGCGAGCCACGCGATGAGCGCGAACGCGCGGGGTCCCCGCGCCACGGGCGGCCAGACGACGGCCGCCCCGGCCACCAGGATCGGCCCGCCGGCGACGAGCCCGACCAGCAGGTCGATGGGCCCCCCGGGTCGGTAGCCCACGAGGATCAGGCCGAACGCCACCGCCCAGAGCCCCGCCAGGACGGCCCCCATGACTCGCAGCTCGAACATCCGCACCCGCACGGGCCGAGCATACCGAGCGCGCGCGGGAGGCTGCGCCCGCCCGGCCCGGCGTCGCGTCCGCC
>JAKAHL010000108.1 GCA_021815005.1 Chloroflexota bacterium | reverse complement strand
GTAGTCGCTGCCGAGCGCCACCAGCAGCACGAACACCATCCGCGGCAGGTAGAAGCTGATGCCGGCGTGGTGCAGCACGTTCTGGAACAGGAATGCCGACAGGCCCACCGCGGACAGGTAGGAGAGCAGCACCGTGCCCACCAGGTAGAGCGGGGCCACCATGGCGCGCAGCAGCAGGACCAGGACCAGGAAGATCCCGATCACCGTGATCACGCCCACCCGGTCGAAATCGGCGGAGAGCACCGTCTGGACGTCTGAGAACTGGGCGGTCGGCCCGCCCAGGTACGCCGTGGTGCCCGGGCCGAACGCGGGCGCAGCGGCGGTCAGCGTTGCCTCGCTGCTCCGGATGGTGGTGAACGCCGTCTCCGAGTACGGATCGTCGGTGGTGACCAGGTAGAAGCGCGTGGCGCTGTGGTCAGCCGACATGAACGCGCTCACCGCGTCCGTGACCTGTTGCGCGTTGCTGCCGCCGAGGCCCACCGGGACGAAGAGGTCGTCCGAGCGGGTGGCGAACACCGACGCGAGGGAGTGGAATGCGGTGGGGATGGCTGCGAACGTCGCCTTCGCCTGGGTCTTGAGCTGGAGCGCGGATGGCGTGTTGGCCAGGCTCTGCGGCGACAGCCGGTCGTTGGGCAGGCTGTCGAAGTGGACGGCCAGCCGGTTCATCGCATTGGCGGTGGCAACCGCGGCCGTGGCGGTCGGGGACAGCGCGAGCGAGGTCGCGGCGCTGACGGCGTCGTGGTAGGCGGCGAGCGGCCTGACCTCGGGATAGGCCGTGCCCAGCTCGTCCAGGTACTTGGCCATCAGCGAGCTGTCGCTGCTGCCGCCGCCCGACGTGCCGCCCGAGCCGCTGAGCGCCGCTGTGGGGGCCGTGATCGCCGCGGCGAGAGTCCGCAGCTGCGTGGACACGACGGTCTGCTGCTTGACCTGCGCCACCAGGTTGAGCGCGCCGGTGATCGACGTGGTGGCGGCGCGGTACTCGGCACGCCCGGCCACGTCGGGGTAGGCAGCGCCGAGGGCGCCGACATAGTTGAGGGCCTGGTCCAGGCCGTCGGTGAGCTTGGGGTCGAGCAGGGCGCTGCTCGAGCCGCTGGCGGCGGCCGATGACGACCCCGACGACGACCCTGACGAGCTTGACGAGAACGCGTCGCCGATCGTGCCCAGCTGGACGGACGGCCGGAACCCGTCGGGCACCTTGCCGTCGCCGTTGGGCGTGACCAGGCTCGTCACGGACGAGACGCCGGGACTCTGCTGCAGGGTCAGGACGGTGTCGCGGAGGCGCGCGAGGTTCGCCGGCGCGAGCAGGTCGCCCGACGGCGTGACCAGGAGCGCCGTGGACTGGACGATCTTGCCCTTGCCCAGGTGCGCCGCGATGACGTCGAACCCCTGGCGCGCGTCCGAGCTCGCCGGCAGCTCGGCCAGCGTGTCGAAGTTGGTCTTCATCTGCGGCACGTACAGGGCCGGCAGGCCCAGGCCCACGATGAGCGCGACCGCGACCAGGCCCGGGTGGTGCGCCACGGCGGCCGCGAGCCGCGCGAAGAAGCCGTCCGGCTCGCCCTCGCGGGGCGGCCGCGAGTGGAGCGGCCAGAACAGGTAGTGGCCGAAGATGCCCAGCAGGGCCGGCGCGAGGGTCAGCCCGGCGATGAGGGTGACGAAGATCGCCACGGCGAGCGCCGGGCCGGTGGTCTTGATCATCTCGAAGTTGCCGAAGGCCATCGCCCCCAGGCCCACGATCACGGTGGCCGCAGAGGCGGAGATCACCGCCCCGATGCGCCGGACGGTGCGGCGCGAGGCGTCGTGCCAGTCCGTCCCGCCGCCGACCTCCTCGCGGAAGCGGCTGATGAGGAAGATCGCGTAGTCCGTCCCGACGCCGAACACCATGACCACCAGGAACGTGTCCAGCAGCGACGTGACCTGCATGCCCGCGGCGGCGAGCACGCCCAGCACGCCGCGCGCCACCACGTAGGCGCCGGCGATGGTGACCAGCGGGACCATGGCAGCCAGCGGCGCGCGATAGATGAGCAGCAGGATCACCAGGACCAGGACGATCGTCACCTTGGTCGTGCTGTTGGTGCCGGAGGTGACCGCCTGGAGGTAGTCGCTGGTGATGCCCGCGGTGCCGGTGACGTGGACGGTGAGCCCCGACGGGCTGGTCTGGGCCGCGTGGGCGCGGAGGTCGCCCACCACGGCGGCGGCCTGGTCACCGGCCGACGAGATGTTGAGGTTCACGAGCAGGAGCTGGAGCTGGCCGTCGGAGCTCTTGAGCATCGAGGCGAGCTCGGGGCGCGATGCGGCGGTGGCCGTGCCGGTGACCGCATCGCGCAGCTCGGCCGGCGCGGCGCCGCTGGTGACCCAAGTCGCCGTGGCGTCGAGGTACGCGCGGTCGGCGTCGGTGAGCCCCGAGGCGCGCGAGAACGTCAGCGTGGCCGAGCTGGTGGAGGTGGCCCCCGGGAACGCCTTCTCGATCGCGTCGTTGGCCAGCATCGACGGCGCGTTGGCGGGCAGGAAGGCGGACTGGTCCGAGGCCGCCTGACCGGCGAGCGAAGGCGCGAGCTTGGCCGAGGCGATCATGGCCACGGCCCACGCCACCACGATCAGGTAGCGGAACTTGTAGGTCTTCGAGCCCAGGGCTTCGAACACGATCTCCTCCGGGGCCGGTCGCCGAGACCCGACCCGTGTCGCGTGTGGCGGGGGTTGCGGCGAGCTTGGCCGCTCCGGTAGGATACGGAGGCGTATTGGATACGTCAATGTATCGAATACACCTCCGTATCGAGAGGCCGGCGACGTGACAGACGTGAGGGAGCCCGCGCGGTCGGTCCGCCGTGAGGCCACGCGCGAGCGGGTCCTGGACGCGGCCCTGGCGGTGTTCGCCGAGCGCGGCGTCATCGGCGCCTCGGTGGAGGACATCTGCGAGCGGGCCGGCTTCACGCGCGGCGCCTTCTACTCGAACTTCGAGGGCAAGGCGGACCTGGTGGACGCGCTGGTCACCCGGGAGCACGGTCGGGTGATCGCCTACCTGGACGCCAACTTGGCCTTGACCATGGCCGACCTGTCCGGTCAGGGCGCTGAGGGCACGGACGACCTCGCCAGCCTGGCCCCGGTCGTGGACCGGATCCTGGGCGCGATCCCGGTGGACCGCCAGGTGGCGATGCTCCAGACGGAGCTCGAGATCAACGCAATCCGCCAGCCCGAGGTCGCGGGCTCGTTTCGCGCGGCGGACGCGCGATTCCGGGCTCGGATCGCGGAGTACATCGAGCGCGGCACCGGCCTGCGCAATCGCGCCCTGCTGGTGGACGCCACCGACGTGGCGGACGCCGCGGTGGCGATCGTGGAGCGCAGCGTCCGGCGGGCGCTCCTCCAGGGCGGTGGCGCGGACCCAGACGAGATGGCCCGAGCGGTGCTGCCGCTCCTGCTGCTGGCAGTGTCCCGGCCGATCGGGGGCTGACGCGCCCGCTCGCGGCGCCACCGGGCTTGGGAGAGGGGCACTGCGCTGGCCGGGCGGTCGCTCCGCGGGGAGGAGCGCCTTGAGGATCAGGCCGTGCTGCTGACGGGAGTCGGCCGGGCGGCGACGATCTCCGGCCTGGCCGTCGCCTGCCTCGCCGCCGCGTGGCTGGTCAGCGACAGGGGAACGCCCGCCGCCTGAGGCGGCCAGCGCCGCCCGCCAGCCCTTCCGTCAAACGAGCGGACGCGCCGCGCAACGCACGGCCTGCCGCTAGGTGGTCGTGCTGGAGACGGTTGACGGGCAGCCCGGTGGTGACCGGCGCGCCGTCGCTCGCCACGGTCCTCGGCATGCTGGCGCTCGGCTCGCTGGGCTCGGGCGTGGCCTACGTGCTCAACACCCACATCGTGGGCCAGCCTGGCGGGACGGCGGCGAGCTCGGTGACGTACGTGACGCCGCTCGTTTCGGTGGCGGCGGGCGCCATCGTGCTCGGCGAGCTGCTGAGCTGGCACGAGCCGGCGGGGGCGCTCGTGGTGCTGTTGGGGGTGGCGATCAGCCAGGGCCGGGTGCCCCTGCCGGCCACGCTGCACTCAGGTCCGCGACCGGCATCTGGGGCCTAGCGGCTGCCCGCCGGGGAGACGGGGCTCACGTGTTCCCACCGGATATGCGCGGGAGGACTCGTAGGGGCGACGTGGGGCTGCGCCGGCGCGTTCCCGTGCGCGGGTCGCAACCCTCGCCCGCCGCGCATTCGCCAGGCGCATCGCTGGTGGCGCGCGAGGGCTCCCGCGTGCCTACGAGTCCCACGGGGAATAGATGGGAGAGATGCAGCGCGGGCCCGGGCGATGGCCTCGGGCTCGGGTGCCGGGGCGGGTCCAGCCCCATGCAAGCGGCGTCGCCCTCGCGCCTGACGTCTCAGTTCGCGAGCCCCAGGCCAGCGCGACGGATGCCGCTCGCGCAAGTCGCGCCCCGTTGTCATGCGATTTGAAGAATCCGTGCACAAACTACGAGTCATCTCCTCTCTCCTCCGCGGAACGAGGCCTCCGGCGACCAGACACCGCCGAGGCCTCGCTTCGTGTCTGGCAGACAACTGCTCCCAGATGTCGTACAGTCCATGCAATGGGAGCATTACCGGCCGACACGGCCACCCGCCGCATGTTCGCCGCATTCCTGCGCGCCGCCTCCCTCGTGGAGCCCCTGCAGCGCGAGGTGGCGGCGCGGTACGGCGTCTCCCTCGCGGATCTCCACGCCCTGCGAGTCCTGGAGATCCTCGGGGCCGTTCCTGTCAGCCGACTCGGGGCCGAGCTCGGTCTCGCCCGCTCGTCGGCCACGAACCTGGTGGACCGTCTTGAACGGGCTGGGCTCGTGGACCGCTCCACCTCGCACGAGGACCGGCGGGTGACGCTGGTCCGCCCGTCGAGCGCCGGGTTCACCGCGCTCGAGAGCTTCGGGATGGTCCGCGAGAGCGAGTTCGCGCGCCGCCTGCTCTCGCTCGACGCGCTCGAGCAGGCCACCCTGGCCGACCTGCTCGAGCGAATCTCCGCCCCCACCGAGGAGTCTCCCGCGTGACCACTGCGAGGCCCCACCGCCGCGCCGCCCACATCGACTATCGCTGGATCGCCCTGTCCAACACCACACTGGGCATCCTGATGGCCTCGCTCAACGCGAGCACCGTGCTGATCGCCCTGCCCGCGATCTTCCGCGGCATCGGCGTGAACCCACTGGCCACGGGCGAGACGGACTACCTCCTGTGGCTGCTCGTGGGCTACACGCTGGTCCTCGCCGTCATGCTGGTCCCCGCCGGCCGCATCTCCGACATGTTCGGCCGCGTCCGGCTGTACAACGCCGGGTTCGCGGTCTTCGCGGTCGCGTCCGTGGCCAGCTACCTGGTGCCGGGCAGCGGCAACGGGGCCGTGCTCTGGCTGATCGGCGCCCGGATGGTCCAGGCTGTTGGCGGCGCCTTCCTTATGGCGAACTCGGCGGCCATCCTGACGGACGCGTTCCCCGCCGACCAGCGCGGGTTCGCGATGGGCATCAACCAGATCGCGGGCCTCGCCGGTGGGTTCCTCGGCCTGCTGCTGGGTGGCGTCCTGGCCGCCGTGGACTGGCGCGCGATCTTCCTCGTCTCGGTCCCGTTCGGGGTCATCGGGACCATCTGGGCGTACCTGATGCTCCACGAGACGGCGACCATCCGGCACCACCAGCGGTTCGACTGGCTGGGCATGATCCTGTTCGGCGTGGGGCTGTCCGCGATCCTGATCGCGTTCAACTTCGCGCTCCAGCCGTCCGGCAGCTCGGCGATGGGCTGGACCAACCCGTGGATCGTCGGCGGCGTGGTGGGCGGCCTGGCCCTGCTGGTCGCCTTCGTGATCGTGGAGCTGCGCGTCTCGGACCCGCTGTTCAAGATGGAGCTGTTCCGGTCGCGGCGCTTCGCCACCGGCAACATCGCGGGCGCGCTGTCGTCGGTCGCCCGCGGCGGCCTGCAGCTCATCCTGATCGTCTGGCTGCAGGGCATCTGGTTGCCCCAGCACGGGTACACGTTCGACCAGACGCCGCTCTGGGCGGGCATCTATATGCTGCCGATGACCGTGGGCTTCCTGATCTCCGGCCCGCTGTCGGGAGCGCTCTCGGATCGGTTCGGCAGCCGTGCCTTCGCCACCGTGGGCATGCTCCTGTCCGTCCTCGGGTTCGTCGGCATGATGCTCATCCCCGCCAACTTCGACTATCCCGTGTTCGCCGCGCTGCTGCTGCTGCTCGGCGTCTCGCAGGGCGTGTTCGCGGCGCCGAACACGGCGTCGGTGATGAACGCGGTGCCCGCGGCGTTCCGCGGGGTGGCGTCGGGCATGCGGGCCGCGTTCCTCAATGTGGGCCAGAGCATCAGCCTCACGCTGATCTTCACCTTGGTCGTGCTCGGGCTGTCGGCAAACCTGCCCCAGGCCCTCATCACGCACCTGACGGCCGCCGGGCTGCCGGCGCAGATGGCCCAGGGGCTGTCGCAGATCCCGCCCATCGGGGCGTTGTTCGCGGCGTTCCTGGGCTACAACCCGATGGGCATGATGATCCCGCCCGACCAGCTGGCAGCCCTGCCCGCGGCGACCCGGTCGACCATCCTGGACACCTCGTTCTTTCCGCAGCTCATCGCGGCCCCGTTCATGGACGGCCTCCGCGTGGCGTTCAGCGCCTGCGCGGCGGTGTCGCTGGGCGCGGCGGCCGCGTCCTGGTGGAACGGGCCCGAGCCCGAGCCCGTGCCGCACGTCCACGCGCCGGTGGCGGAGGCGATGCTCGAAGCCGCCGTCGCCGAGGCGGTGCTCGGGGCCGAGGCGGACTGACCCGTGCCACGAGGCGCCCAGCGGATTCGCTGGGCTCGCCCCGCGACGCGGCGCCCGCCGGGATCCGCGGCACTCGCCCCGCGACGCGGCGTCCGCCGGGATCCGCTGCACTCGCCGCGCGATGCGGCGCCCGCCGGGTGAACAGGAGGGCAAACCTCCCGTTGAACCGCCCGGTGCGCTCGCCCCGCGACGCGGCGTCCAGCGGGTGAACAGGAGGTCGAACCTCCCGTTGA
>JAKAHL010000107.1 GCA_021815005.1 Chloroflexota bacterium | reverse complement strand
CAGACCGCGGCGCGCCGCCCCGACGCGTCGGTCGCCGTGCCGGCGCACGACGTCAGGCCGTCACGGGGACCGCGGACGGCGCCATGGCGGCGAAGCTCTCGGCGACGTGCCGGACGGCGCGCTCCAGCCCGCCGTGGAACATCAGCCGGTCCACGACCCCCGCGAACAGGCCGTCCCTCTCGTACTCGACGTCAATCGTGAACTGCGTCGCCTCGCCAGCCGGCTCGAACCGATAGATCCAGTCGGCGTTGCCCTTCTCCCCGGCCAGGCGCAGGCGGATCAGCCGGTTCGGCTTGGCCTCCGCCACCGTGCCGCGGAACGAGGTGCTCTGGCCGGCGAGGTCGAGGATCACGTCGAACGTGCTGCCCACCGTGTCGAGCGGCTCGGAAGCGTGGAAGAACGTGAGGTACGGGTTCCAGTCGTGGTGCCGGTCAGACCGGCGCGCGAAATCGAAGGCGTGCTCCACCGGGGCGTCCACCCGGATCTCGTGGTGCACGCTGTTGATGACGGCGTTCATGGCGGACTCCTGCATCCCACGCGGGCCGGGTCCGCCAGTGGCTCGGCGCGGTCCCGGCGGCGCAGGGTTTGGGCCGCGTTTCGTCGCCTCCTGCGTGCCGCCCAACGATGGCGGGCCCGCCTGCTCGCCGCCAGTGGCACAAGTCGCGAAGCGCGTGGTCGAGACGGGGCCGGGGACGACGAGGCTGCCGGAGCGCGATGAGCCCCCAGGGGAGATGAGCGTTCCGGCGTGAGCACCGCGTCGCGGGTACGCTTCGGGAGATGACTGCCCAGGGAACCCCGACCCCCCACGACGACCGCCTGTTCTGCTACCGCCACCCGGATCGCGAGACGCTGATCCGCTGCGGTCGCTGCGAGCGGCCGATCTGCACGCAGTGCGCCGTGCAGGGTCCCGTGGGCTTCCGCTGCCCCGAGTGCGGTCGGCCGTTGCGGAACCCGCTGACCTCGTTCACGCCGGCCCAGCTTGTCGGCGGCGTCGCGGTCGCGTTCGGCGGCGGGCTGCTGGCCGCCTACATCTCGGGCCAGTTCGGCTTCTTCGCGCTGTTCGTGGCCTTCTTCGCCGGCGGCCTGGTCACCGAGGGGGTCACCCGCGTCGTCGGCTTCAAGACCGGCCAGACGATGGGCGCCGTGGTGTACGGCGGCATCGTCGCGGGCGCCGTCGTGGCCTTCTGGCTCGCGAACGCCGGCCTGATCGACGCCTTCCTGCGGTTCGGGGTGTCGTCGGGCTCGGGCGGCGGGCAGGGACTCGGCGGCGCGCTCGCCCAGCAGGCGCTCTGGGCCGCGATCGGGGCGGCTGTCACGGTGGCCGGCGCCCGGACCCGGGTGCGCTGACCGTCGTCGCCCCGCAAAGCGTCGCCGCGCCCGGCGGCCGCGACCCCGTTGCCCCGCGCCGCGGTGCGGGTGGGGCACCGCCAACGGTCCCGGGTCAGGCGGGTGCGGCCGACGTTCGTCCCGCGACCCGGACGCGCGCCGCGAGAAGCCCGGCAGCCCCGAGTGCGCTCGCGAGGTACGCAGCCGTCAGCGTCGCCGACCCGAGCACGCCCCCCGGCGTCGGCGCGCGGAGCTGTTGGTTGGCGACCCGGAAGGCCAGGAACAGGACGGCGAACAGCATGGCCCGGCCGCCGGCCGGCAGGCGCCAGCGCGCGGACGCGACGCCGGCCGCCCATGCGCCGAGGAGCGCGGCCGCGAGCTCGTACAGCTGGGTCGGGTGGACGGCCTGGACGTGGCCGAAGAGCGCGCCCGTCGAGCCGCCGAGGAGCTGGCTGCCCCACGAGCTGCCGCCCGCCGGGAACGTCACGGCCCAGGGCAGGTCGGCGGGCTCGCCGCCGCAGCAGCCGTTGAGGAAGCATCCCACCCGCATGACGGTGATCCCGGTGGCAACGGCAGGCACCGACGCGTCCGCGAGGTGGGCCGCGTCCACGCGCATCCACGACGACCCGAGGAGGGCCGTCGCGCCCGCGGCCGCCAGCCCGCCGTAAAGCGCGAAGCCCTTCGCGGCGGGTGCCACGACCTGCCAGGGGTCCGCGGCGTAGTGCGCCGGGTTGAGCGCGACGTCGAGCGCCCGCGCCCCGACGACGCCCGCCGCCACGGCGCCGACCAGCACTGCCACGGCCCGTCGTCGGTCTGCCCCCAGCGCCGTTGCCGCCTGGACGAACAGCCAGCCCGCGGCGATGGCCGCCAGCACGAGGAACGTGGAGTAGGCGCGGACGGTGACGTCCGCGCCGGCCACGCTGAACTGGGCGAGCACGGGCAGCATTACGGCTGCCGGGTCACGGTGTAGGCGGCGTCGGCCTCGAAGCCCTCGCCCTTGACGGCGAGCGAACCGGTGATGGTGTCGTCGGCGGGGTCCGCGGTGGGTCCGGCCGACGGCACTCCGGTCATGGTGCACGCCGCCGACGCGCCGCCGCAGGCCTGGCTCAGGTCGAAGGTGATCTCGCCGTCTCGGTAGACCAGTGTGAGGCTCACCGGCGTGGGCTTGGACGCCTCGGACGCCTGCGGGTCGGCTGCGCTCGCGTCGATGGTCAGCTTGGCGGTGCCGGTGCCGTCCTTGTCCGCGACGATCTCGATGGTTGTCGGGAGCGCCTTGTCACGGAGCGCCTCGGCGATCGAGAAGTCGCACCCCTCGGCGCTGGCCTTGTCCTGGGCCGCCTGGTCGGCGGTGATGACGTTGAACGTCAGCGTGCCCTCCCAGGTTCCGTTGATGTCGATGGGCTCGCGCGTCACGGCGGCGCGGACGAAGTCCACGTACTCCCAGTAGCCGTCCTTGGCGCCCTCCTCGAACAGGCCGACGTCGTTGGCGCCCTCCTTGAGCGCGATCTTCAGCTCGCCCGTGCCCTGGGCCGCGAGCTTGGTGCCCAGGTACCCGCCGAGCCGGGACCCGGTCGGTGTGCCAGCGATCCGCACGCGGAGCTGGGCCTGGTCGGTCGTCACGGCGGCGGGGAGCGGTGTCCAGATGTCGTTCCCCTGGCTGTCCTGGCCGCTGACGTACTCGAGCGGGAGCTTCGGGAACACGTCGCTGCCGACCGAGTTGGTCTCGAACTGCGCCCACCGGGCGGCGAGGCGGTCGTCCGACACCGCGGCCGAGTACGGCAGGAACGCGAACTGGGTGTAGGCGACGCCGCCCCCCGCGGCGATCGACCCCGCGCTGTCACCGGAGTAGTACGGGCCCAGCGTGCCGGTCGCGGGATCCCAGGTGATGGTCCGCAGCTTGCCCGGGTAGTTCGGGTCCGCGACGTAGACGCGTTGCGGCGTCACGCGGTAGGCGATGATCGCGTGTCGGCTGCCGCCCTGGGCGTCGGCGATCGACATGAGCTGCGGGCGACCCGAGAGCCCGATGGCGGCCCGCAGCATCGCGTAGGCGTACACGTTGGGCGACGTCTTGAACGAGCGGAACCACGCCGCCGCCGTCGGGATGGCCGGCGACTCGACCTGGATCGTGGAGGCGAAGCGGTAGCCGTCCGAGTCGTCCTTCCAGAACGTCGGCGTCTTGGGGTCGGCGCTGTTGTTGTCGAACAGCCCGTACAGGGGCGAGGCGCCGGCGAGACGCTGCGTGTCGTAGTACCAGATCGCGGTCACGCTCTGGCCTAGGCAGTGACCGCCGGGCGCCACGAACGAGCCGTAGTTGGGGAACTCCCAGTCGTCGGTCCCGGGCCGGAAGCCGGAGTCCACGGTGGTCGGGATCGTCGACCAGTCCACGAGCGCGAGGACGATGTCCGAGAAGTGCGGCGCGGCCACCGTGGCACCCTTGGCGTCCCTTGCGACGACCGGGAGGACGTCGAGGGATGCGTCCGGGTGCAGGTACAGGCCGACCACGTCGGCGCCGTCGGGGATGGCCGCGGGGATGGTCACGAGGACGGGGTCGCCGGTCGCCGGGACGCCCCCGTTGTCGATGGACACCACCGCTGATGCTGCCGTGTAGCCGTCTGCCACGGCCTTCGTGTCGAGCGGCTTCTCCGACACCGTGAACTGGACCGTCGAGGCATACGTGCCGGCCGGGACGCTGATCGCGAGGCCGTCGAGCGGGTCGCCCGGCTTGCTCACCGTGATCGTGCCGCCGTCGGGGCCGGCCGACCCGGTCGCCAGTTGCGCTGCTGGCCCGGCCTTCGCCGTGGCCTTGGTGGCGGGAGCGGGGGCCTGGTAGGCGGGCACGTCGCCGGTCTCGAAGTCGGGCGGGACGAGGCTGCTCAGGTCCGCGGCGCCGTCCGAGGTCACGGGGGACGCCACCGCGTACGACGGCACCGGCGCGAGCGTCGCCGTGGGGCCGGAGGGCACCGGGCTCGAGGCGGTCCCACCCATGGCGCCCGTCGCGCCGGGTGCCGTGGCGGCCGGGCTGCCACCGCAGGCGCCGGCGAGCGTCGCGAGGACCATGGCGGCGAGGCATCGCCGGGCGGTTGACGAGCGATCCACAGGGCTCCCTCCGTGCCGTGTGCGACCGCGCCGAGGCTGGGCATCCCCCGGCGGGCGCCTGATGGCGCTAGGGTGACGGGCCGCGCGCGGGGCGCAAGGTGCCAAACGAGGGGGGTCACCCGGGCGGGTTGGCCCGGTGCCGCGGGTTCCGCATGTCGTGGCCGCAACCGTGGCCGGCGCCCGGACCCGGGTGCGCTGACCGTCGTCGCCCCGCAAAGCGTCGCCGCGCCCGGCGGCCGCGACCCCGTTGCCCCGCGCCGCGCCCGGGGTAAGCGACGCAGCGCAGGGCGACCCCGGCCCGCCTCGCGCTACTGGCGGAGCGCGACTCCCGGCGCCTCGCCCTCGGCGAGCGCCTCCACCTCGCCGACCTGCCAGGCCTCGACGCCCGAGGCATTCAGGTCGGCGAGGACCGCGGCGAGGTCGGCCGGCGGCACCGCGGCGAGCAGGCCGCCCGAGGTCTGCGGATCGTGGGCGAGGGCCACCATCTCGGGGACTACCGCGGGGTCCAGCCTCAGGGCGCTCGCCGTGAAGCGGCGATTGTGTCCCGCGCCGCCCGTCTCGGCCCCGGACCGCGCCGCCTCGAGCGCCCCGCGGAGCGTTGGCAGCGCCGCCGCCTCGAAGGCGAGCCGCGTGCCCGACGCCCGCGCCATCTCCAGGCCGTGGCCAAGCAGGCCGAACCCGGTCACGTCGGTGGCGCCGCGGATGCCGTGCCGCCCGAACGCATCGGCGGCCGCCCGGTTCAGCTGCCGCATCTGGTCGACCGCCGCGTCGAAATCCTCCTGCCGGGCGCCCTCGGCCTTGCGGCCGCTGACCAGCAGGCCGGTGCCGAGGCGCTTGGTGAGCAGCAGCGCGTCGCCAGGGCGCGCCCCGCCCTTGCGGAACATCCGGTCCGGGTGGACTGCGCCGACGACCGCGAGGCCGTACTTGGGCTCGGGGTCCTTGATCGTGTGGCCGCCCGCGAGCAGGCCGCCGGCCTCGCGCACCTTGCTGGCGGCCGCCTCGAAGATGGCCGCGAGCACGTCGCGCGGCAGGTCCTCGGGGAACGCGGCGATCGAGAGCGCGAACAGGACGCGCCCGCCCATCGCGAAGATGTCGGACAGCGCGTTCGTCGCGGCGATCTCGCCAAACGCCACCGGGTCGTCCACGAGGGGCGGAAAGAAGTCGAGGGTGCCGAGGATGGCGAGGTCCTCGCTGATGCGGTAGGCGGCGGCGTCGTCGGCCGGCTCCAGCCCCGCGATCAGCCCCTCGCCGCTCGTGGACCCGCCGGGAGCGCCGGAGCCGAGGCCCGCCAGCGCGTCGGCGAGCAGGTCGGCGCCCAGCTTGGCGGCACACCCGCCGCAGTCGGTGAGCTCGGTGAGACGGATGGAGGGGAAGGAGGACAGCGGGCTCATCCCGGCAGGATACCGAAGGTGCTCTCGCGGTCCGCCGGCGACGGCCATCCTGTCGCTCGGGAACCCCGGCGTGGGCAGGTCGTCACAGGATCGGCGGCGTCTCTGTGCGCCCGCGGCGGTGCCGAGATGCCCGGGGCGGCCGGGCGGTGCGTTGGCGCGCCTGCCGGCCGAGGGGTGCCGTGGCGGCGCCCGGGCGAGGGCCGGGCCGGGCACCCTATGATCCCTGCGGGGGAGCGGATGGGTCCCGGTGGGCCTCCTGGTCTTCAAAACCAGTGGCGCGGCGCTCGGCGTCGCACGGTGAGTTCGACTCTCATGCGCTCCCGCCAGCCGGCACGGACGCCCCGGGCCCGCAGCCCGGGTAGCCCCCGATCGTCACGTGGCTCGGCGCCCCGGTGAGGCCGCGGCTGGCGCCCAGACCCTCGATCAGGGCAAGCGCCCGATCGCGCCTCCCTCCGGCGCGATCGGCTCGCCCGCGTCGTGGTGCTCAGCGTCGTGCTCGTGGGCGTGGGGGACGCCTCCGTGCTCGTGGAGGTGCTCGTGAATCAGGTTGGCGCGGATGAGCAGGTCCCGGTCGGCCAGGATGGCCTCGGTCGGGCCGTCCGCGAGCACCCGGCGGTCCTCGCCCAGCACCACGACGCGCCGGGCGATGATCGGCACGATGTCGAGCTCGTGCGTGGCCGTGACCAGGGTCGTGCCGGCCTCGCCGAGCTTGCGGATCAGGTTGACGAGCACCCACTTGGTCCGCGGGTCGAGCGCGGCGGTGGGCTCGTCGAGCAGCAGGACCTCCGGGCCGAGGGAGAGCACCGACGCGATCGCGGCGCGCTTCTTCTCGCCGCCCGACAGCTCGAAGGGCGCCCGGTCCGCCAGGTGCCCGATCTCCATCTGCGCCAGCGCCCCATCCACGGCCGCCCGGACGGCCTCGCTCGAGAGCCCCAGCTGGAGCGGGCCGAAGGCGACATCGTCGCGCACGGTGGCGCTGAACAGCTGGATGTCGGGGTCCTGGAAGACCAGGCCAACCTCGCGATGGAAGCGGAACGCGTCGTGTCCGTCCGCCACCGCGGCGACGTCCCGGCCCATCGCCCGCATGGAGCCGCCCAGCGGCGCGATGATCCCGTCGAGCAGCTTGAGGAGCGTTGACTTGCCCGAGCCGTTGGCGCCGAGGAGCACCACCTGCTCGCCGCGCTCGATCCGCAGGTCCACCCCGTCGAGCGCCACCTGGCGGCGGCCGTAGACGAAGCGGACGCCGTGCAGGTCGAAGGCGGG
>JAKAHL010000106.1 GCA_021815005.1 Chloroflexota bacterium | reverse complement strand
CGCCAGGCTGACCGCTCGGCGGGCACGTGCGACGGAGCGCCCGCCCGGCGGGAAGCAGGCCCCGGCCGCTGCGCCCCGGCGATCCCCGCCCCGGCCGCTGCCCCCGGCGATCCCCGCCCCGGCCCCCGGCCCCGGCAACTCCGGGGCTCAACGGCCCCGTCATGCGCTGCCCCGGACGCCGCGCCGCGCCGCCTGCACGTCGCACCGAACCCCGGCATCATGGGGCCCGGGAGGACGGCACTCCCTTGACGAGGTGGCGAGATGAGTACCCGGACGCTCGTGCTCGTTGCTGACGACGAGCCTCGGATCACCAAGCTCGTCTCCATCGCCCTGACCGACGAGGGGTTCCGGGTCATCAGCGCCGCCACCGGGGAGGAGGCGCTCGCCCGCGCCGAGGAGATCCGCCCCGACATCGTCCTGCTGGACATCGTCCTGCCCGATCTCGACGGCATCGAGGTCATGCGCCGCCTCCGCGAGCGTCGGCCGGTGCCGGTCATCCTTCTGACGGCCAAGGGCTCCGCTGCCGACAAGGCCAAGGGGCTGGACCTGGGCGCCGACGACTACATCGCCAAGCCCTTCCACCCCGACGAGCTGGCGGCCCGGGTCCGGGCGGTGATCCGCCGGGCCACGGGGCTCCAGCCGGGGGCGGGCGTCGTCCGCTTCGACGACGTCGAGATCGACCTGGAGCGCCGGACGGTCACCCGGGCTGGCGAGCTGGTGGCGCTGTCGCGCACCGAGTGGCTGCTGCTCCAGCACCTGGCCGCCAATGCCGGCAAGGTCGTCCTCCACACCGAGCTGCTGACCAAGGTCTGGGGCCCGGAGTACCGGGACGACCTCCAGTACCTGCGGGTTTGGGTGTCGCGGGTCCGGCGCAAGCTGGGCGCGAAGCCGGGGGAGGCCGGCCGCATCCGCACCTTCCAGGGGATCGGCTACCTGCTCGACGCGGAGCCGCAGCCCCCCGCGGGGGACGAGCCGCAGCCGCCCGCCGCGGCCGAGTCCGAGCCCACAGGGGACGGGCTTCGGCCGCGCGGCGCAAGCGTGGGGGCCTAACTCTCACCAGCGCGGCCGGGCGGCCGGGCCGAGCCACCCTGCCCGCCACGCGGCACGTGCGGCTCGCCGCTGCGCGCGGGGCGCGACGGACGACGCGGGTCGCGGTACGGTAGCGCCATGATGCGCTACGGTCACGGCGTCGCCCTCATCGTGGTGGACATGCAGAACGACTTCGCGGATCCGCGCGGCGCGTTGGCCGTGGCTGGTGCCGCAGACGTCCTGCCCGTGGTCAACGCCCAGGTCGCGCAGGCCCGGGCCGGACAGGCGCTCGTGGTCTACTCGCAGGACTGGCACCCTCGCCACACGCCGCACTTCGCGAGCGACGGCGGCGCCTGGCCAACCCACTGCGTGGCCGACACGTGGGGCGCAGAGCTGTGCCCCGGACTGGACTGCCCGACAGGCTCGCCGCTGATCCGCAAGGGCACCAACGGCGAGGACGGCTACTCGGCGTTCACCATGCGGGACCCGAGCACCGGAACCACGGTGCCGACCCCGCTCGAGACGCTCCTCCACGAGGCTGCCGTGGACCAAGTGGTCATCGTCGGGCTGGCCACCGATTACTGCGTCCTGCACACCGCCCTCGACGCGGTCCGCCTGGGCCACGGGACCACGGTGCTGGCGGATGGCGTGGCCGCGGTCAACGTGCACCCCGGCGACGGCGATCAGGCGCTCGCGGAGCTGCGCGCGGCCGGCGTCACGGTTGTCGCCAGCCGGGACGCCTGAAGGGTTGCCACGATGCTCCGACGGATCCTCGCCCTCGGCCTGGTCGGGCTTCCCGCCGCGCTGGCCGCCGACCGGCTCCTCGCCCGCGGCGGACGCGCCCCCGGGCCGCTGCGCATGCTCGCGGTGGTGGACGCGCCCGTCGGCACGGTCTGGGCCGCGGTCGCGGACGTGGCGTTCCAGGCGGAGTGGATGACCGAGATGCAGGCGCTCCTGCTCGACCCGCCCGGGCGCGCCCACGTGGGCCAGCGCGGCGAGGCCACGGTCCGGATCCTGGGCATCTCGGTCACCGACTCGGTCGAGGTCGTCGAGCTCGACCCGCCGCACCGCTACGCCATCCGCCACCTCGGCCTGTTCAAGGGCGGTGGCGTGATCACGCTCGAGTCGGGGGCGGACGGCACGACCACGACCCTGCGCTGGGAGGAGACGCTGGTCGCGCCGATCCTCCCCCACCTGGTCGCGGCGATCCAGGCGCCGGTGCTCCGCTCCATCTTCCAGGCGGACCTCGAGCGGCTCAAGCGGCTGGTCGAGGACGGCGCGGTCGCCTGACCCGCCCTTCGCCGGTCCCGGTCGACCCGAGCCGATCGCGAGCGAGGCGCCCGTGCAGATCCATCTCGTGGACGCCACCTACGAGCTGTTCCGCGCGCACTTCTCGCCCCGGCCGCCCGTCCGCGGCAGGGACGGCATGGTGCTCTCGGGGGTCAGCGGCCTCGTGGAGCAGCTGTGCCTCCTCCTGCGAGACCAGGGCGCGACCCACGTGGGCTGCGCGACGGACCGGGTGATCCGCTCGTTCCGCAACGACCGGTACGCCGGGTACAAGACCGATGCCGGGGTGCCCCGGGAACTGCTGGCGCAGTTCCCCGTGGCCGAGGCCGCGATCGAGGCGCTGGGGCTCGTCCTCTGGCCCATGGTCGAGTTCGAGGCCGACGACGCGATCGCCGCGGCGGCCGCCCGCTTCGCCGCCGACCCGCGCGTGGAGCGAATCGTCATCTGCACGCCGGACAAGGACCTCGCGCAGTGCGTCCGGGACGACCGCGTGGTGCTCTGGGACCGGCGGCGGGACCTCGTCTACAACGAGGCCGGCGTCCGCGCCAAGTGGGGCGTGCCGCCTGCGGGCGTGGCGGACCGGCTGGCGCTGGTAGGCGACGCCGCCGACGGCTTCCCCGGGCTGCCGGGCTGGGGCGAGAAGTCGGCGGCGGCCGTGATCGCCCGCTACGGGCGGCTGGAGGCCATCCCGCCCGGCGCCGACGCCTGGGACGTTGCCGTCCGGGGCGCGGCCGGGCTCGCCGCCGCCCTGCGCGAGCACCGTGACGACGCGCTGCTGTTCCGCGACCTGGCCACGCTCCGGACGGTTGCCGACGGCGTGCCGATCCCGCAGGCCGATGCCGACGAGCTGCGCTGGGCAGGCGCCGATCGCGAACGCTGGACGGCGTTCTGCGACGAGTGGGACCTGCCGCGGCTGGCCACCCGACCGCCGCGCTGGCGGTAGCGCCTCGCCCCGGGGCCGGTCAGGCCTGCGGCCGGCGCGACAGGCGGAGCAGCTCCGCGTGGTGTGCGGCCGGGGCCGCGACGCAGCCGAACGTGCGCGTTGCGCGGTGGACGTCGAACCACGGCCCGCCCTCCGCGTCGGTGACGACGGCGCCCGCGCGCTCGGCGATCAGCCCCGCCGCGGCGATGTCCCAGGCGGACATCCCCGCGGACTGGATCGCGGCGTCGAACCGCCCCGCGGCCACATAGGTGAACGCCAGCGCCGACGTGCCGATGTTCCGCGACACGCGCACGGCCTTGCGCACGGCCCGCATGCGCGTGGCAATCGACGAGCCGGCCAGCGCCATCTGGATCACCAGGTCGCTCAGGCGCTCCTTGGCCGAGCCGCGCAGCACGCGGTCGCCGAGCATCGCCGGGCCGTCCGCGGTTGCCCAGAAGGTCTCGTGCCGCATCGGGTCCACGACCACGCCCACCGACGGCCGCCCGTCCACGACCAGCGCCACCGACACGCAGAACAGGGGCAGCCCGTTGGCGTAGTTCACGGTGCCGTCGAGCGGATCCACGATCCACGTTCGACCCGCGGCGAGGCTGCGCGCGGCAGCGTCGGCGCCGTCCGCGCCATCGGCAGCGGCAGGCGCCCCGGCAGCCGGACCGCGCCCGCCGTGGCCGCGGTGCTCGCCCGATTCCTCGGCCAGGATCCCGTCGCCGGGGAAACGATCCCGGATCGCGCCCAGGATGAGCGCCTCGGACAGGTGGTCCACCTCGGTCACCACGTCCTTGGGCGACTTGTAGGTGATCTCCCCGACGCGCTCGTAGCGGTCGCGCAGGATCTGCGCGGCGCGCTCCGCGATGTCGCGGGCGAAAGCGGCGTCGTCGGCGAAGCGACTTGTGGCGGGGCCGGACGGGGAGGCGGCAGACGGTGGCATGCGCCGATCGTGCCAGAGATGCCGCGATGGCGCGGTCGCCGGCACCGCCGCCCACCCCGGACCGGGCCGAAGCGCCCCGCACGACGGGCCGTTGGACTGGGGTGCGGGCACCCGCCCAACCCCGACCCTAGCGCGACCAGAGAAGGAGAACCGTCCCCCATGTGGCCCCTGTCCGGCGTCCTGGCCGCGATCCTGATCGTCGCTGGCATCGTCCTGCTCCTCGCCTATGCCGTCCGTCGCGGCCTCGTCCAAGGGGACCTGCCCGACACGGTCGAGTCCGCCGCGGTGCCGGTGAGCGACCCGCAGCCGGCCGGCGGCCCCGCCCGCGGCTCACGGGTGCTCGGGGCACTGGGCGCCGTCGTCCTGATCGCCGGGCTCGCCCTGGGCGTGTACACGGCGGTCGGCGGCGGGTGGGGACCTGGCGGCGACGCCTCCAGCAGCAGCGGCGGCTGCGCCCAGTCGTGGAACGGCTGCCCGGCGGCCACTGCCCCGGCGGCCACTCCGGCGCCGTCGGGGCCGGTGGCGCCCAGCATCGCCCCCTGACGCCTGACGGCCCGCGCGCCTGGCGCGGCTCAGCGCTCTGCGCCCGGCTCCCGCCCCGCGCGCCCTGGCCCGGCCGGGCTACCATCGGCAGCATGGAGTCCATTGCGCTGCACCCCGCCCACGCCGCGTTCCTCGCCGGCCGCCACTTCGCCACCGTCGCCACGCTCGACGAGGACGGAGCGCCGCGCCAGGCCGTGATCTGGTACGCCCACCTCGACGACGGCCGGATCCTGATCAACAGCCGCACCCCGCGCCGTTGGTGCACCAACCTCCTCCGCGACGGCCGGGTCGCCCTGGCGATCGCTGCCGACGCTTACCACTGGCTGGGCATCACCGGGGTGGTGGACGAGGCGATCGACGACCTCGCACGCGCCCGCAACGACATCGTGCTGCTCGCCCGCCGCTACAGCGAGAACGGCACGGTGGACCCTGACACCGAGGCCTCCTTCCGCAGCCAGCCGCGCGTGACGTTCCTCGTCCGGATCACCGGCGTCCACGACCACCTGGAGGGCTGAGGTGGCCGGCCCGTCGGTCGTCGCGCTCGCCGGCGGGGTCGGCGGCGCCAAGCTGGCCGAGGGGCTGCAGGCGCGGCTGGGCGACCGCCTGGCCGTCATCGTCAACACGGCCGACGACAGCGAGCGTCACGGGCTGTTCGTGATGCCCGATCACGACACCGTGATGTACACGCTCGCCGGGATCGAGCAGGCCGGTCTGGGCTGGGGCATCGAGGGCGACACACACCGGGTGATGGACCAGCTGGCCGCCTACGGCGAGCCCACCTGGTTCTCGCTGGGCGACCGGGACCTGGCGCTGCACATCGTGCGGACGGCGGCCGTGCGGTCTGGGCGACGCCCCACCGAGGCCTGCCTCGCCGCCCAGCTGGCGCTGGGGATCGCCGCGCGAATCCTGCCCATGACCGACGCCCGCGTGGCGACCGAGGTGCAGACCGACGACGGCTGGCTCGAGTTCCAGGAGTACTTCGTCCACCAGCGCCAGGCGCCAGAGGTCCGAGGCCTGCGATTCGACGGCATCGCCGCCGCCACGCCCACGCCCGAGGTTGAGACGGCACTCGCGTCCGCCGAGGCGGTCGTCATCGGGCCCTCCAACCCGCTCGTCTCCGTCGGCCCCATCCTGGCCGTGCCCGGGATGCGCGCGCTCCTCGCCGCCGCACGCGCCCGAGGCGCTCGGACCGCCGGGGTGAGCCCCATCGTGGGCGGCCGCGCGCTCAAGGGCCCGGCCGATCGGATGCTCGCCTCGCTCGGCCACGAGTCGTCGGCGCTCGGGGTGGCCCGGCTGTATGCGGACCTCTTGGACGTGTTCGTCCTCGACGAGGTGGACGCGGCACTCGCCCCGGCTGTCGAGGCGCTCGGCCTGCGCGCGCTGGTGACGGACACGATCATGACCGACGACGCCAGCCGTGAGCGGCTCGCCGCCACCGTGCTGGCCGCCGTCCAGGCGGCATAGGCGACCGTCGGCCGCGGACCAGCGCGGTGATCCCGTGCCCGGTGGAAACCCCTCGCCCCGCGTTAGCATCGAACCGTGCACCTCGACCCCGCCCGACAGCCCCCCGACGCGGCCCCTGCCGCCTCACCCGCGCCGCGCCGCACCGCGGTCGTGATCCCGGTGCGGGCGCTCGAGGGCGCCAAGTCGCGGCTGGGCGCGGTGCTCGATGCGGAGGAGCGGCGCGAACTCGTGGAGCTGCTGTTGTGCCGGACGGTCTCGGCGGCCCGGGCGACAGCCGGCGTGGACCTGGTGGCGGTCATCTCGCCGGACCCGGACGCCCTGGCGGCCGCCGCAGACGCCGGCGCGGAGCCGATCGCCCAGCGGTCGTCCGGTCTCAACCCCGGCCTGGCCGAGGCGCGCAGCACCCTCGCCGGTCGGGCCGATCGGCTGCTCGTCCTGCCCGCCGACCTGCCGTGCGTCGCCGCCGCGGAGATCGGGCAGCTCCTCGCGGCCGCTGACGCGGCGTCCCGCGACGGCCACTCCGTGGTCGCGCTCGCGCCGGACCGCCACGGTCGGGGCACCAACGCGCTCGTGCTCGACCCGCCAGGCATCATCGAGCCCGCTTTCGGCGGCGACAGCCGCGACGCCCACGCCAGACTGGCCAGGGCCGCCGGCGCCCGGTACGTCGAGGCGGACGGCATCCTCGAGCTCGACCTCGACACGCCCGACGACCTGTTGCTCGTCGAGGCCACCCGCCCGGAGGCGCTCCATGCCCGCTGACCCCGCCCGCGTCGAGATCCTCGCCCTCGCGGGCCTGCCCGAGGTCCAGGTCGGTGACGACCTCGCCGCCCTGATCGGCGATGCCCTCGCGGCCACGCCGGGCGCCCTGCCCATGGCGCCGGGCGACGTGGTGG
>JAKAHL010000105.1 GCA_021815005.1 Chloroflexota bacterium | reverse complement strand
GGCCGCCCGCGGGCCGGCGACACGGTCGCCCGCCGGCCGTGACGGAGGTCTGGCTCGGCCACGGCGCGTGGGGGTCCGCCGCTGCCATGCAGCCCTGGGTGGACGGCCTCCGGGCGCGGGGCCTGGCCGCCGGGGCCGTCGCGCTGCCGCGCGGCAGAGCAGAGCGCGGGATCGCGCCGTTCGCCGCCCAGGCACCCGACGTGCCCGGCGTGGTGGTCGGCGGGCACTCGCTGGGCGCCCGCGTCGCGACTTTGCTGGTGGCTGAGGGGGCGCGGACGATGGGGCGGCGGCACCCGTGGGCCGGCGTCGTCGCGCTGTCGTACCCGCTCCACCCGCCCCGGCGGCCGGACCCCGCGCTGGCCCGCGCCGTGCACTGGCCGGCCCTCACGGTCCCCGTGCTGCTCCTGGCCGGCGACGCCGACCCGTATGCGCGCCTCGATCTGCTCCGGATCGCCGTCGCGCGCCTGCCCCGCGGCGAACTGGTGGTCTACCCGGGCCTTGGCCACGACCTCTCGCCGGTTCGCGAGGCGGCGCTCGACCGGATCGCCGACTTCGTCCGCTCGACGGACGCCAGGCTGCGGCCCGCCGGCCCGGGCCCGCGACCGGCGGGCGCCGCCAGGACTCCCCGATGAGCGACGCCGACGGCCGGCCCCGCTGTGCCTGGGGCGACCAGCCCGACGCGGCCTATCGCGCCTACCACGACCTCGAGTGGGGCGTTCCCGTGCGCGACGAGCGCCGCCTGTTCGAGCTGCTCGTCCTCGAGGGCGCCCAGGCGGGCCTCGCGTGGGCCACGATCCTCCACCGGCGCGACGGGTATCGGCGCGCGTTCGCCGGCTTCGACCCCGCGGCCGTGGCGGCGTTCGGGCCCCGCGACGCGGCCCGCCTCCTGGACGATGCGGGGATCGTGCGCAACCGGGCCAAGGTGGAGGCCGCCATCGGCAACGCGCGGGCGACGCTCGCCCTCCACGAGGCCGGGACCTCGCTCGTGGAGCACCTGTGGTCGTTCGTCGGCGGCTCGCCCATCGTCAACCGGTTCGGCGCCCCCGGCGAGGTCCCGGCCCAGACGGACCTCTCGCGCGCCATGAGCCGCGATCTCCGCGCGCGCGGGTTCCGCTTCACGGGACCCACGATCTGCTACGCGCTGATGCAGGCGGCCGGCCTGGTGAATGACCACATGGTGGGCTGCTTCCGGTGGTCCGAGGTGCAGGCGGCGCCCTGACGCTCCGGGTCCCGCGCGGAGGGCCGCGCGCGGATGGCCCCGCTGCGGCCCGGCCGGGGCGTGACCCGGCGGCGCCGGGCATCTAGACTCCGGGACGTGCAACCGCTCGGCGTCGCCCAGGTCAGCGATCGCGCGGGGCCCTTCGGTGCCGAGCCGCGCACGGAGCTCGCGCTGCACGGCCCGGCGCAGGAGGCCGTGCGCCTGCTCGAAGCCGACGGGGCGCTCGTGTACCTGGTCGCCGACGGGGGCGAGCTGCGGTTCGCGGCCGAGTCGAGCGCGGTGCGGCTGGCGCAGGACCACTGGCTGTGGCGGATCCGCCTGCGCGTGGGGCAGGGGCTGTTCGGGCGAGCGGTTGCCGAGCGGGCCGCCGTGGTCACGGGCGACTACCTCGCCGACTCGCGGTTCCAGCACACGGAGCAGTCGGACCTGTTCGCCCACGAGACCGGCCTTCGGTCGTTCCTGGTCGCCCCGCTGGTGGCTGGCGACATCGTGTACGGCGCGCTCGGGGTGTTCGACCGGCGGCCGGACGCGTTCGGCGCGCAGCAGGTTGCCCTGGTCCGGGCGCTGGCGGACCACGCTGCCCTCGAGATCGCCCACGCCCGCCTCGTCGAGGAGCTGGACCGGGCGCGGCTCGCCACCAAGCACCAGGCCGACGTTGAGCGGGCCCTCCGCGAGCTGGGCACGCGGATCTCCGCCGAGGACGACTTGCGGTCGGTGGTGGGCTATGTGGTCACCGAGGCTGCCCGTCTCGTCGGCGGCGATGGCGGCCGCGTGGATCTCCTCGACGACACGGGCACCGCGCTGGTGGGCGTCTACGCGACGGACCGCGACCGCGAGGTGGGCGGCGCCTGGCCCCGTGACCCGACCGACAGCGTGGAGGTTGGCCTGTCCGGGCGGGCGGTGCTCGCGCGGCAGCCTGCCGTGACGCAGGACTACCTGGCGGACCCCGGGTTCCGCCACCGTCCCGGCCCCGACGCCTACGTTCGCGCGATGGGGATCCGGGCGGCGGCCGCCGTGCCCCTCTTCGGCGCGGGCGGGCCGATCGGGGCGCTCACCGTGTGGTCGCTGCGTCCCGCGGCCTTCGGCGACGACGACGTGGCGCTGCTCCAGACGATCGCCGGCCAGGCCGCGGTGGCGCTGGTCCGGGCGCGGGTCATCGACGAGCTCGGGCGGGGCCGGGAGGCGATGGCCCGCCGCGCGTCGGAGGAGCGGGCGCTGCGGGACCTGGCGCGACGGGCGCTCACCACCCTCGATCCCGCGCGCGTGCTCGACGACGTGGCGGCCGAGGCCGCCCGTCTGCTGGGGCCCGCCGGGGCGATGATCGGGCTCCTTCGGGCCGCCCCCCGCGGCGGCAGCCGCGAGCGCTCGGTGGGGGTCGAGGCGGCGGTCCTCGCCGCCTGGCGGTCGGAGGCCGGGGAGGCGGCGGCCCGGGTCGCGATCGAGGAGCGGCGCGTGGTTGCGGGCGACGGCGACGGCGCCGTGCGCAGCTGGGCAGTGGCGCCGCTGGTGGGGGAGGGGACGGTGTTCGGGACGCTGGCCGTCCTCTCGCCGTTGCCGGGGGCGTACGGGCCGGACCAGGCGGTCCTGCTCGGCTCGCTGGCCGACCACGCGGCCCTCGCGCTCGCCGGCGCAGACCTTCTCGGCCGGCTCGAGGATTCCGAGGAGCGCTACCGCAGCCTCGTGGAGAGTCTTCCGGACCTGGTGTTCACGTGCGACGCGGACGGCACCTTCACCTTCATGTCCGAATCGGTGGAGCGCGTGCTTGGGTGGTCACCGGCCGAGATCGTCGGCACCAACTTCCGTGACATCGTGCTGGCGCCGGGCGGGGGACGGGCACAGGGGCTGCGGTTCCAAGCGCTCGCCGAGCAGCCGAACCGGGCGCTTGTCGCGCGATTCGATCTCCGGACCAAGGGCGGCGACGCCAAGCCGGTGGAGGTGGCCGCGGCGGCTGTCCTCCGCGACGACGCCTTCGCGGGGGTCCACGGCTCGGCCCGTGACGTGAGCGACCAGCTGCGCCTCGAGCGCGAGGTGCGCGACTCGGAGGCCCGCTATCGGTACCTCGTGGAGTCCTCGCCGGACCTGGTCTGGATGACCGATGCGGCCGGACGCCTGACCTTTGTCTCGGACAGGGCGCTGCCGGTGATCGGCTGGCGCCCGCAGGACGTCGTCGGCCGCCCGTTCACGGACCTCGCGCCGCCGGACGCGCGAACCGCGGCGATCGCGGGCTTCCTGTGGCTTCGGCGCCATCCCACCGAGACGCACCGCGCGCGGTTCCGCGTCCTTGGGGATGACGGGGCGGAGCGGCTGGTGGAGCTGACCGGCATCGGGATGCTCGCCGACGGGCGGTTCGTGGGGGCGCACGGGGCCGCGCGCGACATCGGCGAGCTGGACCGCCTGGAGGCGGATCTGCGGCGCCAGGCCGCGGACCTCGCCGCCTCCGAGGAGCGGGCGCACCTGGCGCGCGAGCTGCACGACTCGGTGACCCAGGCCCTGTTCTCGATGACGCTCCAGGAGCGCAGCCTGGAGCTGCTGTTGGAGCGCGACCCGGGCCAGGTGCCGGGCAAGCTGGCCGAGCTGCGGGAGCTCCAGCGCGACGCCCTGGCCGAGACGCGCGCGCTCATCTTCGAGCTCCGGCCGGGCAACCTCCAGGAGCACGGCCTCGCTGCCGCCCTTCGGACCCACGCCGCCGGGCTGAACGCCCGCATCGGCCTGCCGGTCGTGGTGGACGCCGACCTGGGCGACCGGCGCCCCGCGCTCGAAATCGAAGAGGCGCTGTACCGAATCGCCCAGGAGGCTTTGCACAACGTCGTGAAGCACGCCGGCGCGTGCCAGGCGCGGGCCGCCCTGGACTGGCAGGCGGACGCGATCCACATCCGCGTGGAGGACGACGGGCGGGGGTTCGACCCGGAAGCGGTTCCGGCGGGCCACCTCGGCCTGGCCGGGATGCGCGTCCGTGCAGAGCGGCTCGGGGGGTGGCTCCGGGTGGAATCCGCGCCGGGGCGCGGGACGGTCATCGAGGCGGTGATCCCGGGCGCCCCGACGCGGGGCCCCGCTCCCGACCGGCCGTCGGTGCAAGGCCACCCCGACGGCCGGCCCCGCCGCTGAGGCCGCGCCCCGTCCGAGCTCGCCCTCAGTCCACCGCGAGGACCGTGTAGGCGATCCGGCCACCGGGCGTGATGATCTCCACGCGATCGCCGACCCGTCGGCTCATCAAGGCGGCGCCCACGGGCGAGGCGCTCGACATGCGGCCCTCGCGGATGTTCGCCTCGGCCGCCCCGACGATGGTGAACTGCTCCTCCTCGCCGTCAACCTCCACCCGCACCCGCGAGCCGAGCTCCACGATGACCCCGCGCTCGGTGGGCGCCACGACCTGCGCCACCTTGAGCTTGGCCTGGAGGGAGTTGATCCGGCCCTCGAGGAAGCCCTGCTCCTCGCGGGCGGCGTGATACTCGGCGTTCTCCTTGAGGTCGCCGTGCTCGCGCGCGGTCGAGATCCGCCTGACGACGTCCGGTCGCTGGGCGATCAGCGCGGCGAGCTCCTTCTCCAGCCGCTCCAGGCCCTCAGGCGAGACGTAGACGGGCTCGACTGCCTTGCGCGGCGATCCCTGCGCGGCGTAGGCGGCGGCGGAGGCGATGCGGCCCGCCCCTCGTCCTGGGGCCGGCCGGCGGCCGCGCTTGGCCTCGTCGCGAGCGCCGTCGGCATCGGCGGTGGGCATGGTGACGATCCGCGTGACGGGCGTCGGGGCGGGCGCCTTCGCCTCGGGCAGCAGCATGCCGGTCAGGCCGGTGTCCTTGCGGCCGCCGGAGGGGGAGCGCCAGACCGCCCACGGCATGGTGGCCGAGGTGCCGCGCAACGCCGCGCGCTCGGCGTCCGGCACGCCACTCGCGAACGCCTCCAGCAGCGCGTCCTCGTACTCCTCCGGCGCGTCCGTGGCCGCCCACCACACGCGCAGGTCGGCCGGCGCCCGCAGCAGGTGCAGCCACAGTCCCGAGCCGGCCGGCTTGCTGTCGCCCGGCACGGTCTTGGCGAGGGCGGCGACGCGGCCCCCAACCGAGCCCTTGGACGACCCGACGAACACCACCGGCTGCGACGGCAGCCAGAACTGGGCGAGCCGCGCGTGGACCTCCCGGCCGCTCGGCCGCCTGCCATCCAGACGGAGCTCGGGCACGCGCTCGATCCACCGTCCGATCGCGGCCAGGTCCACTGACAGGGTGGGGACCGGCTCCTTGAGCTCCACCAGGTAGACGCCGGGGCCGGATTGGCGGACGGGCTTGCCCCACAGGGCGGGGCCGTCGGGCAGGAGGCCCACCTCGCGGAGGAGGGTGACGGCGCTTCGATCGTCGGGCATGGGGCTCCTGATGGGTGCAAGGCCGGGCCGGGTGGTCGCCCGTGCGGCGTATCGTCTCACCATGATGCCCAACACTGCGTTGGGGCGCGTCCGACGATCCCGCGTCGCCGCCGCGGCGCTCGCGATTGTCGTGCTGGTCATCGCCACCGCGCAGGTGCTCGGGCCGTTCGCTCCCGGGCCGATCTCCGCCGCGCTGCCGACGGGCGGAGCCGCCGCGGCCCAGACGAGCTCGCCGGCGCCGGAGGGCAGCACCGCGGTCGGCGGGTCGGCGGCGGGCGCCGGTGTCAGGGCGTCGGGTTCGGGCGGCCTGGTCGAGTCGCCAGCCAGCCCATCCCCGGTCAGCCTCGCCACGCAGCTCCAGGGCGTGCTGGACGGGGCTCGCGCCGCGGACTCGATCCCCGGCGCCTCGGCGGCGATCCTGTGGGACGACGGCCGGTCGTGGGTGGGGGCGTCCGGCCTCCGCAACGTGGCCACCGCCGACCCGATGACGACGGGCACGGCCTTCGCGCTGGCCTCCATCTCCAAGACCTTCACCGCGGCGGTCGTGCTGGAGCTGGTGCAGGAGGGCAGGCTCGCGCTCGACCAGTCCGTGGCGCCGCTGCTGCCGGCGTTCAAGCTCGACCGTCGGATCACAGTGCGGATGCTGCTGGACCACACGAGCGGCCTGCCGGACTTCTTCCTCGGCAAGGGCATCGACGACGCCCTGCTCGAGGACACGGGCGCCACCTGGACCGCCAGCGCGTCGTGGGGGTTCGTGGCCCAGAAGCACGCCGTGCCCGGCAAGACCTGGGCCTACTCCAACACGAACTACCTGCTGCTGGGCCAGCTGGTCACCGCGATCACGGGCCGCTCGCTGGCGCAGGAGGTGCGGACCCGGCTCCTGAGCCCGCTCGGGCTCTCCAGCGCCTACTATCAGGCCGCTGAGACGCCGCGGGAGGCGGGCACCCTCGCGTACCTCCTGCTCCCGGGGAGCGGCGGAAGCTGGGTGGCCAAGCCCGTGGCGCCCGCGTCCGACGTGATGCCGTTCCGATCCGTGGTGACCGCGGCGGCCGGGGCCGGCTCGATCGCCGCCACCGCGCTCGACGCCGCGCGCTGGATGCGGGCGTGGGCGGGCGGCCAGGTCCTGCGCCCGGGCATGCAGGCGCAGATGCTGGCTGACATCACCCGGACGGTGCGGCTCCACGCCGCCATCCCGTACGGGCTCGGGATCCAGCGCGTGACGCTCAACGGGTACACGGCGCTGGGGCACGCGGGGCGGTACCTCGGCATGCGCGACGTGGTGCGCTACCTGCCCTCCGCCGGCGTCACGATCGCGGTGCTGACCAACCAGAGCCTGTACGACCCGAGTCAGATCGCAAGCGCGCTGCTCAAACTGGTCCTGCCGACGCCGACGCCGACGCCGACCGCGACACCGAGCTGGGCACCGACGGCGAGCGCGACGGCCCATCCCTGACGGTACGCACCGGGCCTGGCCGGGCGCGCCGCCCCGCGCGCCGCGTCCCACCCCCGCCCCCAGGCGAGGTCCGT
>JAKAHL010000104.1 GCA_021815005.1 Chloroflexota bacterium | reverse complement strand
GATGTCCACGACGAGGCCGACCCGGCCGTCGGCCATGATTGTGCCGCCGGAGATCCCCACCAGCCGCCCGGTGAACGCCGACATCGACTTGAGGACGATCTCCTGTTGGCCAACGAACTCGTCCACGGCGAGCGCCAGCTCCTTCTCGCGAGAGCGGACGACCACCATGTTGACGAACCCGCGGCCGTTGGGCGCGAGCGGGCGCTCGTGGTCGCCGAGGGCGCTGTCGAGCTGGGCGATCGGCACCACTCGGTCGCGCAGGTTGATCACCGGGGCGCCGCGGACGGTGCTGATCTTGTCCGCCTCCACGCGCAGCGTCTCCACCACGCCGGTGAGCGGCAGGCAGCACACGCGCTCGCCGCTCTTGACGAGCATGGCGCCGATGATCGCGAGGGTCAGCGGCAGCGACAGCAGGATCTTGGTGCCCTGGCCGACGACGGACCTCACCTCCACCCGACCGCCGATGCGCTCGATGTTGGTGCGCACCACGTCCATGCCCACGCCTCGCCCGGCGAGGTCCGTGATCTTGGCCGCGGTGGAGAACCCGGCCAGGAAAATCAGCCCGAGCGCCTCCTGGTCGCTCATGGCGGCCGCCTGCTCGGCGGTCGCGAGCCCCTTCTCCACGGCCTTGGCGCGCAGCACGTTGGGGTCCATGCCCCGGCCGTCGTCCTCGACCGTGATGACGATCATCCCGTCGGAGTGGCGCGCGTTGAGGCGCAGCTGGCCCTCCGACGACTTGCCGGCGGCGATCCGCTCCTCGGGGGTCTCGATGCCGTGCGTCAGGGAGTTGCGGATCAGGTGCCCCAGCGGGTCGCCGATCTCCTCGAGCACCGACCGGTCCAGCTCGGTCTCCTTGCCGTCGATGATCAGCGCGACCTCTTTGCCCTCCTTCTGGGCGACGTCGCGCACGACCCGGGGGAAGCGGTTGAACACGGTCTCGATGGGCAGCATCCGGAGGCCGGTGACCTGGTCTTGGAGCTGGCCGGCGATGCGGCTGAACTGCTGGGCGCCCTCCTCGGCCTCGCGCGCGATCTGGTCGTCGCCGAGCCGGTCGTGGAGGAGTCCCGCCTGGCGGAGCAGGCGCGTCTTGTGCGCCACCAGCTCGCCGACGAGGTTCATCAGCTCGTCAAGCCGGGACACGTCGATGCGGATGGTCTGCTGGGCGGCCTTGAGCCGGTCGCCCGCGATCCGCTCCTTCTCCACCCCCGCGATGCCGCGCGCCTCGACGCCCAAGTCCACGGTGCGCGCCTCGACGCCGGCAGGCGGCTCCGGCGCGGTGTCGCTGCGGACGGGCTCGGACATGACGATCTCGCTCGAGCCCAGGATGGTCTCGAGCGGCACGAGGGACTCCACGCCCAGGTCGTCCACCATGCCCAGGCGCTCGGACAGGCTGCCCAGGGACGCCTCATCGCCCTTGACCAGGAGCGCCATGAAGCGATCGCCCAGGCCGCCCTCGACCTCCTCGCGGGACGGCACCGAGGCCAGCAGGGCGCCCGTCTCGGCGGCCTCCACGATGGCCTGGTACAGCCGGACGCTGGTCCACTCGCAGCTCTCGTCCACGACCAGGCGGACGACCGCCTTGGGCCCGTCGAACTCGGGCGCCTCGTCGAGCAGGCGCAGCAGCACCGGGTCCGCGGCCGGGGACGCCGAGCCCGGGCCCGGCGCGACGGCAGCCGCCGTGGCGGTCGGGGTCTCGCTGCTGGTGGCCGCCGCCAGCATGGCGCGCAGTTCCGCGGTGAGCGACGCCGGGTCGGCCAGGACCTCGCCCGCGGACACCTCGTCCAGCAGCGCGCGGAGCACGTCGATGGTCTGGTACAGCGGGTCCGCGAGCCCGCCCAGCTCGGGGATCTGCCCGGAGCGGAGCGCCCCGAACACGTCCTCCATGGCGTGGGTGAGGGCGCCCATGCGCTTGTGCCCGATGGCGTTGGAGTTGCCCTTGAGGGTGTGGGCCGCGCGGAACACGCGGTTGATGACCTCGGGGTCCGTGTCGCCCTTCTCGAGCCGGAGCAGCCCGCTCTCGATGGCCTCGATGTTCTCGGCCGCCTCGTCGCTCCAGAGGCGGACGTCGCCGGGCTCGATGTCGAAGGTGAGCTGCATCGCAGTGGCCTCAGGCGTTCTCGCGCAGGGCGACGTGGACGTGCACGTTGCCGTGGTTGGTGCCCAGCGGGACCACAAGGCGCTGGATCTCCACCGACGAGATCTTCGCGTTGGCGCCGAGCAGCAGCAGCGGCGGCGTGATGTTGGTGGTGTAGCCGAGGTCCGCCAGACCCACGCTGGCAGCGCCGGCCACCACGTTGGCGAGCTCGGCGATCCCGCTCTGGGCCAGCTCGTCGAACTCGCCCATGGCCTGGCCCATCATGCTCGACACCAGGCTGAGCGCGGTGGCCTCGGACATCGAGAGGTAGAACGAGCCGCCCATGGCGCCGTTCACCCCGACGATCGCGGTGACCTCCTCGCTGGTGAAGGCGTCCCGCTCCAGCCGCACGCCGCCGCGCTTGACCGGGCTGCCGGTCTCGGTGGCGATGACGTCGGCGGCCGCGCGGACGTAGCAGTTGACGAGCTGGACCCGCATCGGGGCGCGGGGCCCGGTGTCCGGGCTCAGGTCGGGCATGGTCATGGCGAAACCTCGTGGTGGTGGCAGCGTTCTCCCGCCAGCGCTCGTCAGGCCGCGGCCGCCACCAGGGCCGCCGCGTCGGTCTCGCCGAACAGGCCGCCCAGGTCGAGCAGGATGACGAGGCGCTCGCCGAGCTTGGCGATCCCGCGCAGGTACTGCGTGTCGTAGCCGGACGCCACCTCGGGCGTCTGCTCGATGGCGTCCGCCGGGACCATCAGGACCTCGGACACACCGTCCACCACCAGGCCGACGCGCGTGCCGGCGGCCTCGCAGACCACGATGCGCGAGGCCTTGGTGAGCTCGCCCGCGACCATGCCGAAGCGGCGGCGCAGGTCCACGACCGGGATGATCCGGCCGCGCAGGTTGATGACGCCCTCAACGAACGACGGCGCCTGCGGCACGGCGGTCACGGGCTGGTAGCGGATGATCTCGTACACGGTGGCGATGTCGAGCCCGTAGCGCTCGTCGCCAAGCTCGAACACCACTAGCTGGAACTCGTCGGACGCGGCCTTCGAGCCGGCGGACGCGGGGGCTGTGGCAAGGGTCATCGCGGTTCACCTCTGCGGCGCGTGGGCGGCCGGACGGCAGCGCCGGGCATGGGGCTGGTATAGGCCCGGGCGGGGGATCGCTCCATCGGGGGAAACACCGAGACCCGCTGTCGGCCCGTGACCCGGAGGTGCAGGGCCGTTCCGGGCAACCCCCCCGTCCGTGGAGTGGGATTGGCATCGCGCGCCACCGTACGATTGCACCGCCGACCTTCGGCCGGCCGGCGCGCGGGCGCCACTCCCTGCGCGGGGACGCATGCACAGCCCGAACTCGCACCCAGACAGGACGGATGCCGCCGCGGGGGACTCGGCCGGGGCTCGGCTCTGGTCCGAGCTGCCCGGGCGCCTGCGCCGCTTCGAGCCCACCATGCGCTGGCAGGCCGCCGGGATCGTCGCGCTGGTCGTGGCGCTGGTCCTCGCGGAGGGCCTCGTCTTCGCCACCGCCGCCGAGGACGCGCACACGTCCCAGCAGATCGCCCAGTTCGACACGGCGGTGCGCGATGCCAAGACGCTCACCTCCTACGCGGACTCGCTCCGGACGGCCGTCTACGGCTTTGACGCCAACCCGGACGCGTCGGCGCTCCAGCTGCGGACGGACCTCCCGCTGGCGCGCCAGACGCTGCTCGAGATCGACGGGCTGGCCGGCCCTGGCACGCACGGCGCCGTGGGGCAGGCGGTGACCGCGCTCGACGCGTTCGGCGCCACGGTGGCCCCGCAGCTGGCCGCGCCGTCACTGCCCTCGTCCCTGGGGGTGGGCGCGGACCAGCAGATCGCGGAGCTCCACAGGCTGATCCTGCAGATCCCGGCCTCGGTGGCGGACGAGCAGCAGGCCGCCATCTCCCAGAACACCCAGGTCCAGCGCCTCGCCATCGCCGGCCTGGTGATCGCCGGCGTGCTGCTGCCGCTGATCTCGATCGCCGTGGTGGCGGGGGTGAACCGTCTCAGCGCCCGCCGGCACGAGGCCAGCGTCCGCCAGCTGCAGCGCTCGGAGGAGTACCACCGGACGCTGATCGCGAACTCCACCGACGTCACCGCCATCCTGGACGGCGACGGGAGGGTGACGTACATCAGCCCCGCGGTCACCCGCGTGCTGGGCTACCCGACGGAGCGGTTCCTCGGCCGGCGAGCGGTCCGGTTCGTCCACCCCGACGACCGGCGCCAGGTCTTCGAGGCGTACCGCGGCACGTTCGCCACCGGGTCGCCCGTCGTCATGCCCGCGGCCGTGCGCTACCTGCGCGCCGACGGGGGCACCGCCTGGCTCGAGACCGCCGCGCGGCGCATCACCGACGAGGCGGGCCGGCCGATGCTGGTGACCAACTCCCGCGACGTCACCGAGCGGCTCCGGGCCGAGCAGGCGTTGCGCGAGAACGAGGCGCGCTACCGCGAGACGCTGGACACCATCCAGCTGGTGGCGCTGACCACCGATCCCGACGGCCGCATCCTGTACGCCAACGATCGGCTGGTCCAGCTCACCGGGCGCGCTCGCGAGGAGCTGGTGGGCGCGTCGTGGGCCCACGTCCTGCGCGCCCCGGACGACCCGGTCCTGGCCGAGGCCTACCAGGACGAGCGCCGCCGCCAGCTGGCCCAGAACGCGCTGCCGCGGAGCGACGAGTACGAGGTGGTCACGCGCAGCCGGGCGCGCCGGCTGGTGGCCTG
The DNA here is from genome assembly GCA_021815005.1 of Chloroflexota bacterium. Classification (GTDB taxonomy): domain Bacteria; phylum Chloroflexota; class Limnocylindria; order Limnocylindrales; family CSP1-4; genus CAIXZV01. The sequence continues at coordinate 2,282 of JAKAHL010000104.1, read as the reverse complement.
GAACCGCACCGTCGGGCGCGACGCGTCGGGCGCCGTGGTCTCGGTCACCGCGATCGGCGAGGACATCACGGACCGGCGCGCCGCCGAGGAGCGGATGCAGCTGGACGCGGCCCGCCTGCGGACGCTGGTCGAGAGCATGCAGGAGGCGGTCCTGATCGAGGACGCGCGCCACCATGCGGTCCTCGCCAACCAGGCGTTCTGCGACGCCTTCGGGCTGCCGTTCGCCCCGGACCGGCTGATGGGCTGGCCGCTGCCCGTCATCGTGGACACGGTGCGCGGGCTGTTCGCGGACGGCGACGCGTTCGCGGCCGGCGTCGAGGCGCTGGTCCGGGGCGACCGGGCCGTCACCGGGGAGCAGATCGGCTTCCGGGACGGGCGCGTGTTCGAGCGCGACTACCTGCCCATCCGCCACGACGGCGAGTCGCTGGGCCACTTCTGGGTCTACCGCGACGTGACGGGCCGGGCGCGCGACGCCGACGACCTGCGCGCGGCCCGCGACGCGGCCGAGGCCGCCAACCGCGCCAAGAGCGCGTTCCTGGCTACCATGAGCCACGAGATCCGCACCCCGATGAACGGCGTGATCGGCATGGCGGGCCTCGTGCTGGACACGCCCCTCACCTCCGAGCAGCGCGAGTGGGTCAGCACCATCCGCTCCTCCGCGGACTCCCTGCTCTCGATCATCAACGACATCCTCGACTTCTCCAAGATCGAGGCCGGCCGGCTCGAGCTCGAGACGATCGACTTCGACCTCCGGGCGACGGTGGACAGCGCGCTGGAGCTGTTCGCGGAGCGGGCGGCCGTCCAGAAGCTGGAGCTGATGGCGGAGGTGGCGCCCGACGTGCCCGACGTCCTTCGCGGCGACCCGTCCCGGCTTCGCCAGGTGCTCCTCAACTTCGTCTCGAACGCGCTCAAGTTCACCCCGTCGGGCGAGGTGGTGGCGCAGGTCGCCCTGGCGCGGGCCGGCGACGGCGAGGTCACCCTGCGGTTCTCGGTCCGCGACACGGGGATCGGCATCGAGCCCGAGGCCATGGGGCGCCTGTTCCGGCCGTTCACGCAGGCCGACGAGTCCATGGCCCGCCGGTACGGCGGCACGGGCCTGGGCCTCGCCATCAGCCGCGAGCTTGCCGAGCTGATGGGGGGGTCCATCGGCGCCACCAGCGTCCCGGGGCAGGGGAGCACGTTCTGGTTCACCGCGCGGCTGGCGCTGGCCGCCGGGGCGAGCCTGCCGCCAGGGCTGGGCCCCGAGCTGGCCGGCCTGCGCGCGCTCGTCGTGGACGACAACGACACGCAGCGCGAGATCCTGGAGCGCCAGCTTCGCCACTGGGGTCTGGGCGTCGTGGCGGTGGCGGGCGGCCCGGCGGCGATGGCCGCGCTCCGCCAGGCGCGGGATTCCGGCAACCCCGTCCGGCTGGCGGTGATCGACGAGACGCTGCCCGGGACCGACGGGTTCACGCTGGCCCGCCTGATCGCAGGCGAGCCGCCCGGCGCGCCGGGGCCAGCCCCGCGGACGATCCTGCTGGCCGAGCCCGGGCGCCGCTCCATCGCCGCGCGGATGGCGGCCGCGGGGATCGCCGCGCACGTGCGCAAGCCCGTCCGGATGGCGGACCTGCGCGACGCCCTCCGCGGCGCGTCCGGGGCGGCGGCGCAGGCGGGCGCCGTGTGGGCGCGCGAGCCGGACGCGGCGGTCGCGTTCGCCGGGGCCTGCGTCCTGCTGGCCGAGGACAACCCGGTGAACGCGGTGGTGGCCACCAAGCAGCTCGCCCGCCTTGGGGCCCGCGTGGACGTCGCCGCGGACGGGATGGAGGCAATCGAGTCGGCCCGGCGGGGGGCCTACGACATCGTGTTCATGGACTGCCAGATGCCCGAGCTGGACGGGTTCGAGGCCACACGCCGGATCCGGGCGTACGAGGACCTCGCCGGCCTGCGCCGCGTGCCCATCGTGGCCATGACGGCCAACGCCATGACGGGCGACCGCGAGCGCTGCTTCGAGGCGGGCATGGACGACCATCTGGCCAAGCCGGTCCACCCGGCCGAGCTGACCGCCGTGATGGCGCGCTTCCTGCCCTCGGGCGACGCCGCCGCCCCGAGCGAGCGGGCGCCCGACGCGGCGCCCCATGAGCCCATGCCGCCCGCGTCCGGCGCCGGCGCGTCGGCGCCGGACGTGCCGCTGGTGGATGGGGCTCGGCTCGAGGAGCTGGGCGTCCTGGCCCCGGAGTCGCGGGGCACGCTGCGCGAGCTCGTCAACCTGTTCGCGGTTGAGACGCCCGAGCAGATCGCGCGGC
>JAKAHL010000103.1 GCA_021815005.1 Chloroflexota bacterium | reverse complement strand
CGTGCGGGGCCGGCTGGCGGGCGGGCACTGGCGGTTGGGCGTGCCAGGTGGGCAGTACGCCGCCCGGGTGTCGCCGCCCGGGTGTCGCCGAGGCACCGAGCGGCTGAACGGGCGCTCGCCGAAGTGGCTGAACGTCGCCTCGGGGATGACCTTCCGGCCGTCGGCGGCGAGCAGCCGAACGACCGCGCCCACCGTGCCGGCATGCCCCGCCTCGAGCAGACGGTCGAGCGCCTCGCCCCGCCACAGAACCCGGATCGAGGCGCCAAGTCGAACGGCGCCCACACGACCGAGGATGGCAGCCGGCCCTCAACCGCCGCGCGTCTTCATCGCCGCGAGCACCCCGCGCTATCGTGACCGCTGCGATCCGCCGCCCAAGGGAGGACCCGATGAGCCAGCACCCCCGCGCGGGCCAGCCCGCCCAAGCGTCAGACCTCGTGGATGTCGCCGCGCTCCTGCGCGCGTACGGGGAGCTCAGCCCGGACCCGGCCGACCCTGCCCAGCGGGTGGCGTTCGGCACCTCGGGCCACCGCGGCTCGGCGTTCCGGCACGCGTTCAACGAGGCCCACATCCTGGCCACCACAGCGGCGATCTGCCGCTACCGGGCGCTGCGCGGGTACTCGGGTCCGCTGTTCATCGGCCGCGACACGCACGCGCTCTCGGAGCCCGCCTGGCGTACCGCGCTCGAGGTCCTCGTCGCCAACGGCGTGGACGTGCGCGTGGACGCCGAGGACGGCTTCACGCCCACGCCCGCGGTGTCGCACGCGATCCTCGTGGCCAACCGGGATCGGGGCGCCGGGCCGGCGGGCCTGGCGGACGGCATCGTCGTGACGCCCTCGCACAATCCGCCCGACGACGGCGGCTTCAAGTACAACCCGCCCAACGGCGGCCCGGCGGACACCGACGTCACGGGGTGGATCCAGGACGAGGCGAACCGCCTTCTGGGGGCGTCGGGCTCGGACGGCCTCGCGGGCATCCGGCGCGTCCCGTTCGAGCGCGCCCGCGCGGACGCGATCGGCTACGACTTCCGGGGCGCGTACGTGGAGGACCTCGCCAACGTCGTGGACATGGCGGCGATCGCCGCGTCGGGGCTGCGTCTCGGCGTGGACCCGCTCGGCGGCGCGTCCGTCGCGTACTGGGGGCTCATCGGCGAGCAGTACGGGCTCGACCTCACGGTGACCAACGAGCGCGTGGACCCGACGTTCGGGTTCATGACGCTCGACTGGGACGGCAAGATCCGCATGGACCCGAGCTCGCCGTTCGCGATGGCGGGCCTGGTGGGCCTGCGCGACCGCTTCGACGTGGCGATGGGCAACGACGCGGACGCGGACCGCCACGGCATCGTGGTCCCGGGCGCCGGGCTGATGAACCCCAACCACGTGCTGGCCGCGGCGATCTCGTACCTGTTCGGCGGCGGCCGGCCGGGGTGGGGAAGCGGGGTGGCCGTCGGCAAGACGCTCGTGTCGTCGTCGCTGATCGACCGGGTCGTGGCCTCGCTCGGGCGGCGGCTGGTCGAGGTGCCGGTGGGCTTCAAGTGGTTCGTGGACGGCCTCTCGGACGGGTCCATCGGCTTCGGCGGGGAGGAGAGCGCGGGCGCGTCGTTCCTCCGCCACGACGGCTCCGTGTGGACTACCGACAAGGACGGGCTGATCGCCGACCTGCTCGCCTGCGAGCTCACAGCGCGGCTGGGGAAGAACCCGGCCGAGGTCTACGCCGGGCTCACCGAGCAGTTCGGCGCGCCCGCGTACCGCAGGGTGGACGCGCCCGCGACGCCCGAGGTCAAGGCGGCGCTCGGGAGGCTCGCGCCGTCCTCGGTCGCGGCCACGACGCTCGCCGGCGATCCGATCCTGGCCAAGCTCACGCGGGCGCCCGGCAACGGCGCGCCGATCGGCGGGCTCAAGGTGACGACGGAGCACGGCTGGTTCGCGGCCCGGCCGTCGGGGACCGAGAACGTCACCAAGCTGTACGCCGAGTCGTTCCGCGGCGAGGCGCATCTCGCGCGGATCCTCGAGGAGGCCCAGGCGATCGTGGCGGCCGCGTCGTAGCAGCGGACGCGCTAGGCCGTCCGGGGGCGATCAGCCAGCCGTGCCCAGCGCGAGCTCGAGGAACGCGAGCACGTCGGCGCGCTCGGCGACCAGCTTGCCCACCGGCTTGCCCGCCCCGTGCCCCGCGTCGGTGTCCACGCGGAGGAGGATCGGCGCGTCGCCCGCCTGCGCGGCCTGGAGTGCCGCGGCGAACTTGAGCGAGTGCCCGGGCACCACGCGGTCGTCGTGGTCGCCCGTGGTGACCAGGGTTGCCGGGTAGGCCGTCCCCGGGCGCAGGTTGTGGAGCGGCGAGTAGGCGCGCAGCCACCGGAACTGCTCCGGATCGTCGGGGTCGCCGTAGTCGCTCGTCCAGCCCCAGCCGACGGTGAACCGGTGGAACCGGAGCATGTCCATGACGCCCACCTCGGCCACGGCCGCGCCGAACAGGTCCGGGTGCTGGGCGAGGGTCGCTCCCACCAGGAGCCCGCCGTTGGAGCGCCCGCTGATCCCGATCCGACCCGCCCGGGTCCAGCCGCTGGCTGCCAGCCAGCGCAGGGCCGCCGCGAAGTCGTCGAACACGTTCTGCTTGTTGGCCAGACGCCCGGCGTCGTGCCAGGCCGTGCCGTACTCGCCGCCGCCGCGCAGCGACGCCACCGCGAGCAGCCCGCCCCGCTCCATCCAGGCCAGCCACTCGGGCTTGAACGCGGGGCCGATCGGGATGTTGAACCCGCCGTAGCCGTAGAGCAGGGCGGGGACGTCGCCGGTCGGCACGAGGTCGCGCCGCCGCGCGAGGAACAGCGGGAACCGCGTCCCGTCCGCGGAGGTCACCACAGCCTGCTCGGTGGTGAACCGCTCGGGGTCCCACGGCAGGTCTGCTGTCGGCAGGAGCCGGACGGCGCCGGTGGCCGCGGCCACCTCCACGAGCTGCCTGGGTGCCGCGAACTGGTCCAGCGCGAGGTGGAGCGTCGCGTCGTCCCGCCGGCCCGCGAGCCCCGCCACGGTGCCGGCCGCCGGGAGGGCGACCTCCGTGACAGGCGTGCCGTCCAGCTCGAACAGGGTCAGCCGGGCCCGGGCGTCGTGCAGCGACAAGGCCGCCAGCCGCCCGCCCACGAGCGTGACGCTCTCGAGGGTGTCCCCGGACTCGGGGAGCACCTCCCGGATCGCCGCGGCCGGGTCGTCGGCGTCCACCGCCACGAGTCGCCCGTTGGGCGCCCCGAGGTTGGTCACCAGGTACAGCGTCCGGGCCACGGTCGCCGCCAGCTCGTAGCGGGCGTCGCCCGCGTCGAGCAGCGGGCGGACGTCGAGCGCCCCGGCCCCGTCGAAGCCGGCCAGGTCCGCGACGTGGACCCGTGTCTCGGGGTCCGTGCCGCGGGTGACCGTGATCACCAGCAGCGTCCCGTCGTCGGAGACCTCCGGGAAGAATCCCCAGTCGGGCTGGTCGGGCCGCGCGTACACGACACGGTCGGCGGCGTTGTCTGCCCCGAGCCGGTGGTAGCGCAGCTCCATGTCGCGGTTGGGCGCCGCCAGGGCGGCGTCGGGGTCGGGCGTCGCGAACCGCCCGTAGAAGAACCCCGCCTCGTCGTGGGTCCAGGCCGCGCCGGAGAACTTGCCCCACGGGACGCGGTCGGGCAGGTCCGCGCCGTCGTCGGCGCGGCGGACGCGCCAGGTCTGCCAGTCCGAGCCCGCGTCGGAGGTGGCGAACGCCACCAGGCGGCCGGTCTCGGAGGCGGCGATCCCGTTGAGCGTCGTCGTGCCGCCCGGGTTGAGCCGGTTCGGGTCGATGAGCAGGCGGCCCTCGGCTGCGGGGCCGTCCGCGACCCACAGCGTGTCCTGGTCCTGGACGCCGGTGTTGCGGAGCTGGAACCAGCGCTGGCCCGCCCGCCACGGAACCCCCCGGCGCGGGACGTCCCAGAGCTCGGCGAGGCGGGCGCGGATCGCCGCCCTCGCCGGCGCCGCGCCGAGGATCGCGTCCGTGAGCGCGTTCTGGGCGCCGATCCACGCGCGCGTCGCCGGGGCGTCAACGTCCTCCAGGGGCCGATAGGGGTCCGCGATCAACGTGCCGTGGTAGTCGTCCGCCTGGTCTGAGGTGGGGGGAGCAGGGTAGGTCGTGGCCATCCCGGCCATGCTAGCCCGGCGCCCCCTCAGGCGATGGCGCGGGCGGCGGTGTCGGTCAGCGGCCGTCCGCGCCGGGTGCCTCCTGGATCGTCGTCGGGGCGCCGTGGACCGCGGGGATCGTTCCCAGCCGGCCCGCCTGGTAGTCCTCGAACGCCGTGGCGATCTCCTCGCGCGTGTTCATCACGAACGGCCCGGCCCAGGCGATCGGCTCCCGGATGGGCCGCCCGCCCAGCAGCAGGACGTCGAACGTCGGCGAGCGGGACTCCTGCACGGGGTCAGCGGAGACGCTCAGCGTGTTGCCGGGCCCGAGGACCGCCAGCTGGCCCATCCTCGCGGGCCGCAGCTCCGTGCCCACCGAGCCGTGCCCTGCCAGCGCGTAGACGAGCGCGTTGAAGTCCGCTCGCCACGGCAGCGTCAGCCGTGCTCCCGCCGCGAGGGTGGCGTGGACCAGCGTGATGGGCGTGTGCGTGGTGCCCGGGCCGCGATGCCCGGCCACCTCGCCTGCGATCACCCGCACCAGCGCCCCGCCGTCGGGGGATGAGGCCAGCGCCACCTCGCCCGCGCGGATGTCCTGGTACCGCGGCGCCGCCAGCTTCTGCGCCCGCGGCAGGTTGACCCACAGCTGGAACCCGTGGAACAGCCCGCCGTGGGCGACGAGCCAGTCGGGCGGGCGCTCGATGTGCAGGATCCCGGCGCCCGCGGTCATCCACTGCGTGTCGCCGTTGGTGATCACGCCGCCGCCGCCGTTGCTGTCGCTGTGCTCGAACACGCCGTCGAGCATGTAGGTCACGGTCTCGAAGCCGCGGTGCGGGTGCCAGGGCGTGCCCCTGGCCTCGCCGGGCGCGTACTCCACCTCGCCCATCTGGTCGAGGTGGATGAACGGGTCGAGGTCTTCGAGGTAGGCGCCGGCGAAGGCCCGGCGGACGGGGAAGCCCTCGCCCTCGACGCCCGACGGCGCGGTGGTCAGGCTCACGACGGAGCGATGCCGGGCGGCGGTCGGGTCCGGCGCGGGGATGCGGGGTAGGACGGTGATGTCGTCAACGCTGACGGCCGGCATGGGGACGCTCCTCAAGTGATTGCGTGTGCAACGATCTCACGGGGCGACCCGGACGTCAAGCGCCGCGGCAAGAGCGGCTACGGCGCGTAGGCCGGCGTCTGGACGAGGCCGGCATCGGCCAGCGGCCAGTAGCGGACGAACGCCCGGCCGATGACCGAGGAGACGGGGATGGGCCCGAAGGCCCGGCTGTCCTCGGAGACCTCGCGGTGGTCGCCGAGCACGAACAGGTCGCCCGGCGGGACGGTCCAGCGGGTCTGGCCGTTCAGCGGCATCGTGGGCTGGGGCTGGCCCGAGGCGTCACGGAACACGTACGGCTCGGCGAGGGCGGTCCCGTTGACGTACACGGTCCCGGCGCGCAGCTCCACGGTGTCGCCGGCCACGCCGATGACCCGCTTGATGAACGGGTAGCCGCCGCCCCCGGCATCGGCCGGCGGCTGGAACACGATGACCTGGCCGCGCGCGTAGGCGCTCCAGTCGTGCGACAGGCGGTCCACCAGGACGTACTGGCCGTTGAGGAAGGTGTCCTCCATCGAGGACCCGTCCACCTTGAACGGCTGGGCCACGAAGTTCTGCACGACCAGGAAGATGACCAGCGTCAGCGCGAGGGTCTCGACGATCTCGGCGGCGACCCTCGCGGCGGTGCGCGGTCGCTGCGAGGGCGCGGGTTCGGCGCCGCCGTCGGCATTGGCGGCGCCGGCCGCTCGGGGCTCGGCCGGCTCGGGGGGGTTCGGCGCCGTCATCTGGGTCCTCAGTGCGGTCTCGAGGCGCCGTTCGCGCCCCGCGATGGTCGGGCGGATCGCCGGGGCGGTCAAATGCCCCCGGGACGCCGACCCGGCGATCCCGGACTCGGTACGCTGTCGTGGTCCAGCAGGAGGAACCGCCATCCCCGCCAGCCAGCCCGGCCCCGCCGTCAACCCGGACGCGGTCGCCGCGCTGACCGGCCGCCTGCGCCGCGCCATCGCCGGAGAGGTGCGCGATGACCGCGAGGCGCGCGCGCTGTACAGCTCGGACGCGTCGAACTACCGCGTCCCGCCCGCGGTTGTCGCGATGCCGAGGACGGTCGCGGAGCTGGCCGCCACGGTGGCGCTGGCGGCCGAGGCCGGCGTGCCGCTCACGATGCGCGGGGCCGGGACCAGCATCGCCGGCAACGCCATCGGCCGGGGCCTGGTGGTGGACGCCCGGCGGCATCTGGGCGGGATCCTCGAGCTGGACCCGACGGCGAGGACCGCGACCGTCCTGCCCGGGACGGTGCTCGACGCCGTGAACCTCGCGGCGGCCCCGCACGGCCTGCGGGTGGGGCCGGACCCGTCCACGCACGACCGGGCCACCGTGGCGGGCATGGCGGGCAACGACGCCTGCGGCTCGCACTCGGTCCGGTGGGGAACCACCGCGGAGAACGTGCTCGGCCTCGAGGTGGTCACGGTGGACGGCGCCCGGCACCGGCTCGGGGCGCTTGGCCCGACGGCCCCGGGAGCGATCGACGGGCTCGGCCCCGAGCTCGACGCGCGCGTGGCTGCCGTGTACGCCCGCCACGGCGAGCTGATCCGCCGTGAGCTGCCGCCGTGGCCCCGCCGGGTCAGCGGGTACGCGCTCGACTGGCTGCTGCCGGAGCGCGGCGCCGACGTCGCCCGGGCGCTGGTGGGCACGGAGGGCACCTGCGCCGTGGTGAGCGCCGTGACGCTGCGCCTGGTGCCGGTGCCGCCAGCCAAGGGGCTGCTGGTCCTGGCCTTCCCCGATGACGTCGCCGCCGCGACGGCCGTGCCCGCCCTGCTGGCCGAGCAGCCGCTCACCGTGGAGAGCCTGACCGCCGAGATCCTCGGCTCCGACCCGGCGGGCGCCGCTCGCCGCCTGGGGCTGCCCGCGGCGGGTGCCTGGCTGCTGGTCGAGGCGGACGGGGCCGACCCGACCGAGGCCCGGG
>JAKAHL010000102.1 GCA_021815005.1 Chloroflexota bacterium | reverse complement strand
TGGCCGGGATGATGAAGTCGAGCTCATCCGGGTCCACGTTGGTGTCGCCCGTGCCCACGACCGGGATCTCGAGCTTGTTCGCCTCGGTGACGGCGATGCGCTCGCGATGCGGGTCAACGATGAAGATCGCACCGGGGGCGCGCTTCATCTTGCGGATGCCGCCGAGCGTCGCCTGGAGCTTCTGGAGCTCCTCCAGGTGCTTGGCGGCCTCCTTCTTCGTCATCCGGTCGAAGTCGCCAGCCATCTGGCGCGCCTCGAGCTGGTCCATCAGGCCGATGCGCTTCTTGATGGTCACGAAGTTGGTGAGCATGCCGCCCAGCCAGCGCTTGGTGACATACGGCTGGCCGGCGCGGATGGCCTCCTGCATCACCGGCTCCTGCGCCTGCTTCTTCGTGCCGACGAAGAGGACGCTCTCGCCGCGGGCGACGGTCTCGGTGACGTACGCGAGCGCCACGTCGAGGCGCTTGACCGTCTGCGCCAGGTCGATGATGTGGATGCCGTTGCGCTCCGCGAAGATGTAGGGCTTCATCTTCGGGTTCCAGCGCCGGGTCTGGTGTCCGAAATGGACGCCGGCCTCAAGCAGCTGGCGCATCGAGACGGTGGGCACGCGTGACCTCCTGCGGTTCCTGACCTCCGCGGACCGCCTGCGGGGACCGGGCCAGGATCCGTGCCTGGCCACGGCACCGTCCCGCGAGGGAACCGGCCGCGTGTGGGCTCCGACCGGCGTGCGCCGGGCGGGCGTCAACGATCGCCGTGGTCTGCCACGGCGGGCGGGAGTGTAGCACAGGGGTCGCCCGGCCCCGGGCGGTGTCCCTGCCCCGGGCGGTGTCCCGGCGCCGGCCTGGAGCCCCGGCAGCGGGCACGGGCGGCCACGCCCAGCCCGGGCGCGCCCGCGGGTGGGCGACTGCGCGGTCACAGCTCGATGCCACGATGATGCCGGAGGGAGAGGTTCCCGTCCGATCCCGAATCGATGGCGATCAGGTCCACGCGCACCGGCAGTGCCGGCAGTCCCCGCCCGTCCGGCAGCGTCGCGCGCATCGCCACGTCGCCCGCCGCACGGCGCAGGTCCGCGCGCTTGCGCCTGCCGAGGGTCTCCTCCGGGAGGCCGAAATCGCGGCGGCCCCGGCGGCGCACCTCCACCACGACCAAAGACGGCGGCTCCGCCGGGTCCACGGCCAGGATGTCCACCTCGGCGCGGCCGAGGCGAAGGTTCCGGGCGAGGACCCGCCAGCCCAGCGCCTCCAGCCGGGCGGCCGCGAGCCGCTCGCCGTCATCGCCGAGGCGCTGGGCCGGGGTCGATCGCGCGCGCTCCACGGCGGGATGGTGCCCGGGACCGCTCACCCGCGGCTTAGCGGGGCTGGGGCTCGCCGAGGTCGGGATCGAGTTCGGGCGCGGCCTCCGCCAGATCCGCGCCCGCAGGATCCTCGAGCGCCGCGCCCGTGCCCGCGGCGCGGTCCGCCTCTCCGAACAGCGCCAGCTGGTCGCCCGCCACCAGCGCCTGGAGCGCCAGCCAGCTCCGGCGGTGATGCGGCGTGAGGCCGTGGGCCCGGATGGCCTCGCGGTGCTCGAGGGTGGCGTAGCCGGCGTTCCGCTCCCAGCCGTACTGCGGGTGGCGGGCCGCGAGTTTGGCCATCATCCGGTCTCGGACCGTCTTGGCGATCACCGAGGCGCAGGCGATGGAGTAGACGAGCGCGTCCCCGTCCACGATCGCCGTGTACGGGCCCACCTGCTCCTCGAACCCGGCGATGCGGAGGCCGTCGACGAGGACGTAGTCGTGGCCGCCGAGGCGGGCGATCGCCCGACGCATCGCGAGGTGCGTCGCGTGGTAGATGTTGAGCCGGTCGATGTCCGCGACTGACGCGGCGCCCACGCCCACGGCGAGAGCGCGCCGCCGGATGACGGGGGCGAGCCGCTCGCGCTGGGCGGCGGACAGCGTCTTGGAATCGCGGACGCCCGGGATGCGCCTGCAGTTGACCGGCATGATGACGGCCGCCGCCACGACCGCACCGCTGGTCGGGGCGACGCCCACCTCGTCCACGCCGGCGACTCGCGCCTGACCCGCCCGCCAGAGCGGGCGTTCGAAGCGCAGGGTGGGCACGATCGGGGCCATGAGGCCTCCAGCGTAGCGCCGGCCGGCGATCGGCGGCACACTCCCGGTATGCAGCGGCCGTTCGCCCAGGTTGACGTGTTCACCACCGCGCCCGGCCTCGGCAACCCGCTGGCCGTGGTGCTCGACGCCGCCGGGGTCGCCGCGTCGGAGATGCAGCGCTTCGCTCGCTGGACGAACCTGTCCGAGACCGCCTTCGTCGTCCCGACCGACGACCCCGACGCCGACTACGCCGTCCGGATCTTCACGCCCGACGCGGAGCTCCCGTTCGCCGGTCACCCGACCCTCGGGACGTGCCACGCCTGGCTCGAGGCGGGCGGGCGGCCGCGCGACCCCGCCCGCATTGTCCAGGCCTGCCCTGCCGGGCTGATCGAGATCCGACGGCAGGGCGGCGGGCTCGCGTTCGCCGCCCCCCCGCTTCGCCGCTCGGGGCCGGTGGACGAGGCGGACCTCACCGCGATCGCGGCTGGGCTCAACCTCGCCCGCGTCGACATCCTCGATGCCGCCTGGGCCGACAACGGGCCCGGCTGGGTGGCCCTGCTGCTCCGGGACGCGGACGCCGTGCTCGCCGTGCAGCCGGGCGCCGTGCCGTTCGACGTGGGGCTGGTGGGGTTCTACCCGCCGGCATCCCCGGCGGCGATCGAACTGCGCGCGCTGTATCCCCAGGGCGGCCTGACCGTCGAGGACCCCGTCACCGGCAGCCTCAACGCCTCGGTGGCGGGCTGGCTGCTCGAGACCGGGCGCATCGCGGCCCCGTACGTCGCCAGCCAGGGGCTGGCCGTCGGCCGGGCCGGGCGCGTCGAGGTCACCCGGGACGACGAAGGGCGCGTCTTCGTCGGCGGCCAGACGATCACGGTCGTGCGGGGCACGGTGGACCTGTAGCCGCGCGGCGGCGGGGCATGGCCCCGGGAATCGAACGGCCCCCAGACGAGCCGGGGGCCGGGCGGGGCGGCGACGCCGGGCGCACGGCCCGGCGGGGCGGCTAGCGACGCTCGCGGAGCGTGGTGGCGGCCTTGCCGACGCGGTTGCGCAGGAAGTACAGCTTGGCGCGGCGGACCTGGCCGTGGCGGACGACCTCCACCTTCTCGATCCGCGGGCTGTGGAGCTTGAACGTGCGCTCGACGCCGACGCCCGAGGCGATGCGGCGGACGGTGATCGACGAGGCGACCCCCGCATTGCGCATCCGCATCACTAGGCCCTCGAACACCTGGACGCGCTCGCGATTGCCCTCGACGACCTTCGCGGACACCTTGACGGTGTCGCCCGGGACGATGACGGGCAGGTCTGCCCGCAACTGGTCAGCCACGATCTCGTTGAGCACGTTCACGGTGAGCAGTCCTTGTTTCGGTCGTCGGCAGCGGCGCTGCGTGTCTCAGATGCTGGGGCGGCGCGCCGCGGAGGGCATGGCCGACGGCGGAGGATAGCATGCCCCGGGCAGAGGTGTCAGCCGACGCGGCCGTCCGGCGCGGCCGTCTCGGCCTCCGCGCGGACCTCCGCGAGCAGCCGCGCCTCCTCCGTGCCGAGGGCACGCCCCTCCAGGAGGTCCGGCCGTCGCTGCAGCGTCCGCCGGAGCGACTCGCGCAGCCGCCACCGCCGCACCTGCTCGTGGTGACCGGAGACGAGCACCGGCGGCACGGCGTCCCCGTTGAACTCGGCGGGACGGGTGTACTGCGGGTACTCGAGCAGGCCGGCCGAGAACGACTCCTCCGCCGTGGACGCGGCATCGATTGCGCCGGGCAGCAGCCGGATCACCGCATCCACGACCACCAGCGCCGCCAGCTCCCCGCCGGTCAGCACGTAGTCGCCGATCGAGAGCTCGCGGTCGCACATCGCTCGGACGCGCTCGTCAACGCCCTCGTACCGCGGGCACAGGAACACGAGGTGCGAGGCCGCGGCCAGCTCCTGGGCGACCGGCTGGCGGAAGACCTCGCCCGCCGGGTCGAGCAGGATGACGGTGGACTCCGGCCGCCGCAGCTCGCCCAGCGCCGCGGCCGCCACGTCCACGCGCAGGACCATGCCGGCCCCGCCTCCGTAGGTGTAGTCGTCCACGGTGCGGTGCCGGCCCAGCCCCCACTGGCGCAGGTCGTGGACGCGGATCGCGGCCAGGCCCCGCTCCTGGATCCGCGCGGGGATGCTCTCTGCCAGCGGCCCGGCCACCATGGGCGGGAAGAGCGTCAGGATGTCGATCTCGAGCGGCATCAGGCGTCCGGCCCGGGCGGGGTCGCGCCGGGCGGCTCGACAATGCCCGACGGCGCCGCAGCCGAGGATCCGGAGGCGGCCGGCGTCGGCTCGGGACCGCGGTCCGGCAGCCCCGTCGGAACCGCGTCGGGGGCGGGGCCCCCGGGCCTCCGCCGCGGCTGCTTGCGCGGTCGGCGGTCGCGCGGCCGGACGTAGTCCTCGTCGTCCACCGGCCGGGCGTCCAGGGCGAGGCTGTCGAGGTCCACGACCATCACGCCCCGTTCGGGCGCCAGCTCGGTGACGACCCCGCGCACGCCGGGCACGTCGAACTGGCCCCGCGGCCCGCGCACGACGAAGACCTCGGCGCCGCCCGCCCGGTAGATGTCCACGATCTCGCCCAGCGGCTCGCCCGCCGTCGAGGTCGCGGCCAGGCCCAGGAGCTCGTGCCAGAACCACCGTCCCGGCTCGCGCGGCTCGCCCGGGTCATCGATCTCGAGGTACCGGTCCCGCAGGCGCTCCTCCGCGAGCGTGCGGTCGCCGATCTCCCGGAAGCGCAGCCACCAGCCGCGCCCGTCGGCGACCGGCACGGCCTCGGCCACGGTCAGGCGCTCGTCCGTCCCCTCCGGGAACAGGCGGGCGCCGACGCGGAACCGATCCTCCGGACGGTCCGTGAGGAGCTCGACACGCACTTGGCCGCGCAGGCCGCGGAACCCGCGGACGAGCGCGACGGTGAGGCGCGGCAGGGCCCCGTCGCGCGGCGGGCCTTCGCCGCGCGACGCGGTTCGGGGAGCCAACGGTCCCCTCAGACGATCTCGAGGCTGACCGGCTCGCCCGAGCGGGCGGAGGTCACCTTGAGCAGGGTGCGGAGCGCCTTGGCGACGCTCCCGTTGCGCCCGATGACCTTGCCCATGTCGGCTTCGGCCACGTGCAACTCGATGATGGTGCCGTCCTCGGAGTTGACGGTCTCGACACGCACAGCGTCCACGTCGTCGACCAGCGACTTCGCGACGTACTCGACCAGGTCTGCGGCGGCCATCGCCGGGCCTACTTGAAGCTCGGCGTGACGCCGGCCTGCTTGAACAGGCGCTTGACCGTGTCCGACGGCTGGGCCCCCTTGGCCAGCCAGTCCTTGGCCTTGGCCTCGTCGATCACGAGCTCGATCGGCTCGGTGCGCGGGTTGTAGTGGCCGATGGTGTCGATCGCCCGGCCGTCGCGGGCGCTGCGAGCGTCGGCGACAACGAGGCGGTAGGTCGGCTGCTTGGTCGCCCCGACGCGGGTGAGGCGGATGCGGACTGCCATGTGGGTGCGGTGCTCCTTGCTGGTGCGTGCCTTGGGCGGGCCCGCCGGTGGCTGGGCCTCGACAGAGACGACTAGTGCTTGATGGACAGGATGACGGTGCCCCGGCTCAGGCCGTTGTCGGTGACGCTGGTGCTGATCAGGGCGTCAGCGGGGAGGAGGTAGGGCCGGACGTCCGCGTCGTACTTGGCGCGCTCGGCCGCGGGCATCGCGCTCTCCGCCAAGTCGCGCACGGCGGCGAGGTCCACCCAGGTCAGGCCCGTCGTCATGGCGCCGGCCGTCCCCAGCAGCGCGCTGAACCGTGCGCTCGTGGCCAGCGAGCCGCCCCCCTGCGCCGCGTCGATGACGGCCTTGGCGAAGGACGGGTCGGGCGTCAGGACCACGACCTTGTCGGTGACCGCGTAGGCGAGCTTCAGGGACGACGGGACCGCGGTCCCGCCGAGGCTTCCGCCGAGGCTTCCGCCGAGCGCGGATTGGGCCAGGGGCGCGAGGGCCGAGAGATCGATGGTCGTGATGGTCTCGCCCTTGTACGACTGGTCGCTGATGGCGAGTCCGGACGACGCGCCGGTGAGGTCGAGCAGGCTGCGGAGCTGCGTGAACAGGTGCTTGGCGGCCGACGCGTCCGCGGGCCGGACCAGGATGCCGCCCGAGACGCCCGAGCCGGTGCGCGTGATCGCGATTCCGGCGTCGCCGATCCAGCCCACCACCTGGTCCCAGCCGCCCGCGAGGCCGATGGCGTCGTCGAGCTGCTTGAGCGACGGGGCAAGCGAGGGATCGGCCGCCACCTTCGCCCGGAGCGCGGTGAGGGCCGCGCCGGCATCGTGGGCGTCGACCAGCGCGATCGTGTCGGGCGGGGCCAGCGAGGCGAGATCCGACGCCCGGTTGGCGGATGACGAGCCGTCGGGCGCGGGGCCCACGGTGTCCAGCACGAGGTTGCCCCCGGCAGCCCTCAGGTCCCCGGCGACCCACTCGGGGAGCATCCCCGACAGAAGGCCGGCGGCCGCGTCGGGGGAGGCACCCGCGCCCGTTGCGGGGAGCGCGGCGAGCTGCGCGCTCGCGGCGGCCCGCACGGCTGCGTAGAGGAACCCCACGTGATCGCCCGAGACCGCGGCGACGGCCTTGCCGAGGTTGGGCGTGGAGGCCAGGCCCCCGGTGCCGCCGGTCGCGATGGCCAGCCGGACGGAGTCCAGGTCGCCGGCGACGAGGACCCTGTCCCCGAGCACCGCCCACGCAGCGTCCGGGGCGCCCGCCACGGGGGCGTCGGCGCGGACTAGGTGGACCGCGACGCCACCACAGGTCAGGTCGGTCGCGGCCGCCCCGGTGCCGGCCAGGACCGAGCCGACCCAGGCGCTCGCCTTCTGGCTGTCGGTGACGCTGGCGAGCACCAGGGCCCGGGGCGTCACCGCCATCCCGTCGAGACTCAAACTGCCCGATGCCGCGGGCGTCGGCGCGGCGGGCGTCGCGGTGGCGGCAGGCCCGCCCGTGCAGGCGGGCAGCGACGCGAGGTCGCCCGGCGTCGGGACCGGAGCCACCGCG
>JAKAHL010000101.1 GCA_021815005.1 Chloroflexota bacterium | reverse complement strand
GGCGAGCTCGGTCTCGGCCCGCGCACGCTCATCGGCGGCGAGCTCAGCCTCCGCGAACGCCTCCCAGCTGGTGTCGACCCGCTCGGACCCGAACTCCCCGGCGACGTCTGCCGCGAGCGCGCGGGGTGCGTCTGCCACCGCAACCGGTTTCACGCGGGGCACGGCATCGCCCCACAGCGGCCGCAGGTTGTGGTGCCCGTCCGCGTGGGCTCGACCAGTCGTCCCGGCGCCGATGGCGGCGGCCCTCATGTCACGCTGCGTCATCCTGACTGACCTGCTCCATCGGTGGTGCGGCGGCGGGGACGATCTCGACCGACGCCGTGGTTTCAAGCGTGCCGAACGGCGGCGTCAGAGGGTCACGGTATCAACCGGTTTCGCATCGCGCAACCCACCCAGCGCCGGATCGGCCTGAGCCCTCAGGCGGGCCGCTCCCCAAGCCACGGGTCGATCACCACCTTGAGCGAGCCGGGGTCGATGGCGGTCATCACGGCCTCCTCGACCCGGTCGAGCGGGAACCGGTGGGAGACGAACTCCTGCCACGGGTACTCGCGGAGCGTCCGGGCCATCTGGCGCATCCCCGGCCCGTAGGCGCCCGCCTCCTGGCCCGGGATCCCGATCATCCGGATGCCCTTGCTGCACAGGTGCCGGTTCGGCGAGATCTCGACGGTGCCGAGGTCGCTGAAGTTGCCAACCTCGATGTACGTGCCGCCCGCGCGAAGGAGGTCGAGCGATTCCGGCACGGCGGCCGGAACCCCGGCGCACTCGACCACGACGTCGGCGCCGCGGCCGTGGGTGCGGTCCCGGACGAGCTGCAGCAGGTCGGCGGCGCTGGCATCCGTGCGGTTCATCAGGAGATCCGCCCCCAGCCGCCGGGCGAAGTCGAGCCGCCGCGCCGAGAGGTCCACCGCGATGATCGTGCCGGCGCTCAGCATCCGCGCCTTGGCGACGTGGCACAGGCCCAGCGGCCCCGTGCCGAACACCACCACGGTGTCGCCCATCTGGAAGCCCTCGGCCGGGTAGGCGCCGAACTGCTTCGCCCGGTCGAGGCCGATCGTGACCGCGAACACCTCGGCCAGCACCGCCACCTCGGACGGCAAGTCGTCGGGGACCCGGAAGATCCTGCTCCCCGGCAGCGCGTACAGGTAGTGCGCCCAGCCGCCGAACAGATGGGGAGGCCTGGCGGCCGAGATCGTGTTGCCGTAGTCGAGGATGTTCTCGCACAGCGTGTACGGCAGGTCGTGCGTGCACGCCCAGCAGGTGCCGCACACGAGGTTGGGGCTGACGACCACCCGGTCGCCCACCGCCAGCTCCTCGCCGTCGAAGTCGAGCGCGCGCCCGCCGATGGCAGCGACGGTGCCCACGTTCTCGTGCCCCTGGATGATCGGGAACGGCGTGGACGAGGGCTTGGCGGCCCCGGTGTACTGCCCGACGTATCCCTGGTAGGTGTGCTTGTCCGTGCCGCAGATGCCGGACAGCTCGTTCCGCACGAGCACCGCGCCCGGCTCGGGCTCCGGCACCGGGAACTCGGCCAAGCGGTACTGGCGCGGGGCGATGAGCATGGCGGCCTTGGCGAGCATGCGCCGATCCTCCAATCGAGTGCGGCGGCGCCGGCGGACGAGGCGTCCGCGACGGGCGGGGCGTCCCCGGCCCGGGGGCCGTCGGGCCGAGACTCAGACCGTGCGAGCCGCGTCCTCCGCCAGCGCCTGCGCGGCCGCCCTGGCGGCGGGCAGGTCGCCGCTGACGCGCTGCAGCTCATGGCTGAGCTGGGCGAGCTCCTCGCCGCCGGCCATCATCTGGGTCAGCTGGGCGACGTCGATCTGGTCCTTGGTGAAGGAGCCCATCACCTGGCCGAGCTTGAGCAGCACGAAGCGATCGCCGACCGGGTACGCGTGGTGGGGGTTGTGCGTGATCAGGATCACGCCTCGCCCCATGTCGCGCGCCTGGAGGACGTACCGCAGCACGATCCCCGACTGGCGCACGCCCAGGGCGGAGGTGGGCTCGTCGAGGATGAGGACCCTCGCCCCGAAGTACACCGCCCGGGAGATGGCGACGGCCTGGCGCTCGCCGCCCGAGAGCGTGCCCACGTACTGGTTCGGGTCGGAGACGTTGATGCCCATCTTGGCCATCTCCACCCGCATGACGTCCTTGGCGCGGCCCTGGTCGAGGAACCGCACCGGCCCGAAGGAGCGGGTGGGCTCCTGGCCCAGGAAGAAGTTGCGCCAGACCGACATCATCGGGACGGTCGCCAGGTCCTGGAACACGGTCGCGATGCCGTGGGCGCGCGCCTCGCGCGGGCCCGAGAAGCGGATCGGCTGGCCGTCCACGAGGATCTCGCCCTCGTCGGGCGGGAACACACCGGACAGCGTCTTGATCAGCGACGACTTGCCGGCGCCGTTGTCGCCCAGGACGCAGGTGACCTCGCCCGCGTGGACCTGGAGCGACACGTCGCGGAGCGCGATAACGCTGCCGAAGTACTTGCTGACGTGGCGGGCCTCGAGGAGCGGGGCGCCATCCCCCGCCGACGCGGGGGCCTGGGCGGCGGGAGCGGGTGTGCCGGTCATCGACGTGCCCTCTGTGCCTGGCGGAACGTCACCGCGTTCACGATCACCCCGAACAGGAGCAGGATCCCGAGGAAGGCGAAGCCCCACTGGCTCGGCCAGCGCGCGTAGATCACGCCCTGGAGCGCCATGCCGATGATCGCCGCGCCGATCGACGACCCGAGAACTGACCCGTAGCCGCCGGTCAGCAGGCAGCCGCCGACGACCGCCGCGACGATGTAGTAGAGCTCGTACCCGACGCCCTGCTCGGACACCGCGGACAGGCCGGCCGTGAACTGAATCGTCCCAACCAGCCACGCGCCGAGCGCCGTCAGGACGAACAGCAGCACCTTGGTGGCGCCCACCGGCACGCCGACGTTGCGCGCCGCGTTGGGCTCGCCGCCCGCGGCGAAGATCCAGTTGCCGACCGTGGTGCGCGACAGCAGGATCATCCCGAGGATCGTCGCCACGAGCCACCAGATCAGGGCGACCGGGTAGGCCGGGCTCGCCCCGACGGTGCCGCCGAAGATGGCCCGGGCGCTGTCGGCGCCGGCCGGGGGGTTGAGCACGGTCACGACCGTGCTGTTGGCGTTGAGCGCCTCGACCAGGCCGACCGAGGTGCCGCGGAGGATGAAGAACGTCGCCAGGGTCACGATGAAGCTCGGCAGCTTGGTCCGCACGACCAGGATGCCGTTGAACAGGCCCACGAGCACGGCGAACACCGCGGACACCGCGATGCACAGCCAGATGTTCCAGCCGAACCCGTTGGCCAGCAGGCCTGTCAGGATGGCCGTGGACCCGGTCATGACGCCGGCCGAGAGATCGAACTCGCCGCCGATCATGAGCAGCCCGACGGGGACCGCCATGATCCCGAACTGCCATGCCTGCGTGAGCCAGCCCACGAGCCCGGCCTGCGACAGCCACAGCGGCTGGGACACCGGGTCGAGGGCGAAGATGAGGAAGATGGCGACCGCGGCCAGCGCGGCCCCGACCTCGGGTCTGCGGAACACGCGCGTCACGGCCCTGGCCGTGACCACGCGGTCATTTTGGCCGGCACCCGGCTCGGCTGGCATCGTCGGGGTGGACACATCCATGGCGCTGTCGCCCGCCTCTTCTCGCTGCTGCCGACCGGCCGGACCGGGCGCCTCGCCCGGTCCGGCCGGCATCGTTCCTGCGACGTTGCTGGAGGCGCCGGGGATCAGGACTCGCCGGCGGCGGCCCCTGCCTCGACGTTGGAGACGTTCGTCTTGTCCACGAGGAGCGGCCCGGTCGCGACGGTGGTGCCGCCGCCGACACTGGCGCCGAAGTGCGCCTTGTAGAGCTGGAGGAAGACGATGGGCAGGTAGCCCTGCAGGTACTGCTGCTGGTCGACGACGAAGTCAACCGTGCCCGCCTTGACCGCCGAGATGTCCCAGCTGTTGAGGTCGAAGGTGGCCAGCTTCACCTTGCTGCCGCTGCCGAGTGCCGACTGCACGCCCTGCGCGATCGCGTTGTTCAGGGTCATGACGGCGTTGACGCCGGGGTGCGCCTGCAGGTACGCGACGACCTGCTGGGCCGACGCGCTCGGGTTGGAGGCGGCGTTGGGAACGCTCAGGGTCAGCTCGGTGCAGGCGGGCCCGGTCGCCGGCGCGTCGCCGGTCGAGCAGGTGGCGCCAGTGCCGAGAGCCTGGGCGATGCCGTTGCAGCGGTCGAGGAGGTTCTGGCCGCTCTGGTGGATCACGCACAGGATGTTGTTCGCCTGCTCGGCCATGAACCGGGCACCTGCCTGCTTGCCGGCGAGCGACTCGGGCTGTCCGACGCAGGTCATGGCGCCCGACGCCGCGATGTCGGCGTCGTCGCAGCCGGCGTTGATGAGCACGACCGGGATGCCGGCCTTGACGGCGCCAGCGAGGGTCGGGTTCATCATGCTCGGGTTGTGGTCGGACACGGCGAGGCCGTCAACCTTCTGGTTGATGGCGTCCGTGATCGCCTGGTTCTCGGCGTTGTCGTCAGGCTGGGCCTGGCCCTGCTGCTGCGACCCGTAGACCTCGGTCAGGGTGCACCCGGTCGCGGCGGCCGCGTCCTTGGCCCCCTTGTAGACCACGCTCCAGAAGCTGCCGGTGTCGCCGTGCGTGATGACCGCGAACTTGTACGGGCAGCTGGCCGTCGCCCCGCCGCTGGCCGCCCCGCCGCTGGCCGCCGGCGCGGTCGTGGGCGAGCTGCTGCTGCTGCAGGCTCCAACGGCGATGGCCGACACCATGACGAGTGCCGACAGAGATCGTCTCATTGCGGTTGCTCCTCCTGTGCGTTCCGATGACCGCCCAGGGCCACCGGGAATCCCTCCAGCGTCTGCCGACCCGGCGGCGGCACGCGCCGACCGTTCGCGACCCCGGACGTGTGCTGCGCCTTCGAGTCGCTCTCACCTCCTTCACGTTCCGGTGCCGGCGCCAGGCCGACCGGGGCAGTCGGGCGGGCGAAACGGCCTGTGGCCAAGCCGCTCAGCTCGTCCCCAGCAACCGGTTTCCGGAGAAGCCCCGCTGGCCGTGACAGGCGTTGCGCGTTCCCTGCCCCGGTCGTGCCCTCTACCGGGATGCTACGCCAGTGCGTTCCGACTGGTCCGGGGGTCAGGCCGTTCGTGTAAACGATTGCGGTCACGAATTGCTAGGTTACCGGCACCAGATCTGCGCTAGGGAGGGCTGAATGGCCCGGGCCGAATGTCATATTACTGCGCCGCAAATGGGGGCGGGACGGCACAGCCGCGGAAGCTCGGCGATCAACCGGTTTCGCATGCATGCCACTGCCGGTTCGCGGATCGGTTACGCTCGCAACCCATGGTCTCGATCTACGATCTCGCATCGTGGGCAGGCGTGGCGCCGTCAACGGTGTCGAAGGCGCTGCGCGACGACCCCCGGATCAGCGCGGGGACCCGAGCCCGGATCAAGGCGCTGGCCGCGGAGGCCGGCTTCACCCCCAACTCGGCGGCGCAGAGCCTGACGACACGGCGGACGATGACGCTGGGGCTGGTCGTCCGCGACTACGCCGACCCGTACAACGGGCTGCTGATGCGCGGCATCGACGGCGCGGCCCTGCGCGCTGGGTACCAGCTCCTCGTCGCCAGCACCCACGAGGCCGGCGAGCGCGAGCTGTCCGACATCGCGCTGCTGTTCCGGCAGCGTCGCGTGGACGGGATGATCGTCGTCGCCTCGCATGCCGACGAGCACCGAGCCCAGCTCGACCCGAGCGTGCCCGTCGTCTTCGTGGCCGACCAGCCCGAGCTCGTGCCCGATCGCCCCAACGCGAGTCTGGTGACGTTTGGCGAGTCGGCGGCCGCCCAGGCCGCCACACGACACCTGATCGGGCTTGGCCATCGGCGCATCGCCTACGTGGGCCTCGAGCGGGCGTTCACCTCCAACGACAACCGGCGACGCGGCTACGAGGCGGCGCTGCGGGCGGCCGGCATCGAGCCGGACCCGCGCCTGATCGTGGCCAGCACCCGGCGCGACGCCATCGCCGCCGGCGCGGAGGGCGTCGAGCTCGCCCTGCCGGCGGCCCCGACGGGCCTGCTCTGCTACAACGACCTCGTGGCGATCAGCGGTATCCGGACGCTCCTCGACCAGGGCATCCGCGTGCCCGAGGACATGAGCGTCATGGGTTTCGACGATCTGGAGATCTCGGCGCTGATCACACCGCCGCTGACCACGATGTCGCAGCCGCGCCAGGAGATGGGCCGCATCGCGACCGAGCAGCTGCTGGCAATGATCCGCGGCGAGGCCGGGCGGGTTCGCGTGGACACGGCCTGCACGCTGGTCGTCCGACGGTCAACGGCCGCCCCGCGACACGATGTCTGAGACGCCTCGCCCGGCTGCCGCTGAGCCCGCGGTTCCAACCGGCGACCCGGCGCCCGGGTTGCGGCTCGGCCCGCGAGATCCCGATGCCACCCACCGGCCGCTCCGGAAGCGCGGGGCGGCCGAGGACGAGCCGGCGGCGCCCACCGCCGGCTCGGGCACGTCGGGCGGGCCGGCCGGGACGCCCGGGGTGGTGACCGAGCGCTCGCGGCTGCTGGCCGCCTCGGCCGGCAGGGCGGCGGCCGGCCACGACGGGCGCACCCCAGCGGAGCGGTTCGCGTGGGCCGCGATGCTCACCCGGGCCGAGGTGCTGGCCATGGGCGCGGCCCTCAGGGCCATGCTGGCCGCCGGCGCCCCGACCGATCTCGAGCGGGGTTTCGGCGTCGCCTGGCGGGCCGGGCTGACGCTGCCGGGGCGCACCTTCCGCCAGCTCTTCGCCGAGTTCGCCGAGCTCGAGATCACCGTCGCCGGGGCCCTTGCCGGCTACGACCTGCGGAGCCGGGCCGAGCCGCGGCGGGCCGGTCGGCTCGATGCGCTGCTCGGGCGGCTCGCGCCGGGCGGCGGCAGCCTCGACGCCGCGGCGGGGGCGATCGTGGCGCACGGTGGCGGAGGGGCCCGGCTCGGTGTTGTGGCCGCCTGGAACGCCTGGGCCGCGCTGCTCTACCGGCCCGTCGTCCCGGCCGATCTGTTCGACCTGCTGACCCGGCCCTGGGTCGCGATTGCCGGACCGGTCCCCGACGCACGGTAGGCGCCCCTCCGGCTGCGGCGCGACGCTGCGGCC
>JAKAHL010000100.1 GCA_021815005.1 Chloroflexota bacterium | reverse complement strand
GGCGCGACCGCGGGGAACTGCGGCTCGACCATCATCTCGGGCGGCACCGAGACCATCTCCACACCGGCCTGCTCGGCGGCGGCGAGCTCGTCCCACGTGGTCACCCGGACCATGGTGAACTGGTGTGAGCCCTTCATCGCGCGGACGTCGGCGATGGTGAGGCGGTGCTGACGCATCGGTGGCGTGCTCCCGTGCTCTCGCGATGGGTGCCGGGGAACGGCACGCGGGGTCGAAGCGGAACAGCGGTCGGAGGTGGGCGTCGGAGCACTGGCCGGGAGCCGCTCGCGGTGGGCCGTAGAGCGCTCTAGGCAAACGCTACGGGTCACCGCGGTCCGGTGTCAAGGGCCGGGTCCTTGCCGTCCGGGCTGTCCCGTCCGGCCGGGCCAGGCGAGCGAGCTGCGTCAGCCGAATGATGGCGCCCCTGACACCCAAGGCCCGGTCACCCGCGGCGCGAATCGCGGCGTCTCAGGGCGGCGCCGGGCACGACGGCCCTGCCGCCGCAGCTCTGGGCCGCGGCGCCCTCATCAGGCGCCAGCGGGCGCAGGCCCCGTCGTCTCCCCGGGCACGAAGGTCGGCACGAGCACCACGTCACCGATGGGCAGGCCGTGCTCGAGCCTGGCGATCAGCCGCTCGACGCTGAGGCGGCCGAGGCCGTCGGTGTCCTGGTGGACCGTGGTGAGCTCGTGCGGCGCCATCCGGGCCACCGGGCTGCCGTCGTAGCCGACCACGGACACGTCGCGCGGCACGCTCAGGCCGGCATCCTCGAGCGCGCGCATGACGCCCCAGGCGCACTCGTCGTTGTAGGCGATGATCGCGGTCGGCGGCTCGGGCCCGTCGAGGAGTCGCCTCGCCGCGCGCCGGCCCGCATCGGCGTTGTCGCCGCCGGTGACGATGCTGACCTGGTCGCGCAGCCCGTGGCGCGTCATGCAGTCCCGGTATGCTCGCCGCCGGTCCGTGCCGATCACGCCGCCCCCACCGTCCACGTGGGCGACCCGCCGGTGGCCGAGGGCCACGAGGTGGTCGATCGCCATGCGGATCCCCGCTGCCTCGTCCGTCCGCACCACGTCCACGTTCGTGGTGGCGTGGACCATCCGGCGGCCGAGCGAGAGGATCGGCAGGGAGGCGGACAACTGCTGGAGTTCCGCCTCCGGAACCTCGGGGCTGATGATCAGCAGGGCGTCGCACCGATATCCGAGCAGCGCGTTCACCGCGTGGCGATCGTCATGGCGGCGGGTGCGACCCGACAGGATGACCTCGTAGCCGGCGCCCTCGGCCGTCTCGTAGATCGAGGACAGCAGGTCGGCGTGGTGCAGGGAGTTGGTCTTGTAGGTCACGCCGATCAGCTTCGGCGAGGTGCCTGCGAGCAGCCGGGCCCGAACGTCAGGCAGGTAGCCCAAATCCCGCGCGATGGCCATCACTCGCGTCCGCGACGCCTCGCTGGCGCCCGGCGCCCCACGGACGATGATCGAGACCAGAGACCGCGAGACCCCGGCGGCCCTGGCGACATCCTCCAGCGTGGGCTTTCGCGACCCGTTCGAACCAGTCCGGTCCACGGGAACCTCCTCAGGCGCCTCCAATAAGAAACCATATTGACATGGCGTAATCGATATCGTAGTTTTCGTCCGCTAGAGCGCTCTAGTTCTATCACGCGACACACCCCAAGCATCGGCGCCACGCAACTGGAGCGCTCCAGAGCGCCAATGGCGGCCCGGGGGACGAAGAAGGTACCTGCGGGTCGGCGGCGCGAAGATCCGGCCGCCTCTGGCCGGGCAAGGCACATGGAGGAGCGGGACGTGACTCTCACCACCAAGCGCTGGGCGAGCCTGGGAGCGTTCGCAGTGACGGCTGCGCTCGTGGCCGGCGCCTGCAACAGCGGATCGCCGAGCACGGTGCCCGCGAGCGCCGCGGCGGCCAGCCAGGCGCCCGCCGCCGCCGCTTCGCAGGCTGCCGCCAGCAGCGCGGCGAGCCAGGCCACCACCGGCGGCACCGTCAAGGGCGCCAACATCTTCGTCGTGGGCGGCAAGGCCGACGATCCCTTCTGGTCCAAGGTGAAGAAGGGCGTGGACGACGAGGCGAACGTCGTGAAGGCCTACGGCGGGTCGGTCACTTGGCTGGCGCCGCAGGACTACAACAACCTGGGGCCCGACGCGGCTAAGCTGATCCAGACCGCGCTCACCCAGAACCCGTCCGGCGTCATCGGGCCGGACTGGGTCCCACAGGCTGAAGACCCGGCCTTCCAGGCCGTCGTGGCGGCCAAGGTGCCGCTCGTCATCTACAACTCCGGCGGCATCGACGCGGCCAACAAGCTCGGCGCGCTCAACTACGTCGGCAACGATGAGTACACCGCGGGCCTTGGCGGCGGCGAGTATCTGGGCAAGGCGGGCGTGAAGCACATCCTGTGCGTGAACACGCTGCCGGGAGCCACCAATATCGAGGCGCGCTGCAAGGGCCTCGCCGATGGCATCGCCAAGACCGGCGGCACCAGCACCGAGCTCCCGCTGCCGTCCTCCCAGTTCGGCGACCAGTCCGCCATCGCGCAGGCCGTCAAGGCGGCCCTCGCCAAGGACCCCACCATTGACGCCGCCGTGGCCATCTCCGCCGGTGACGCCACCGCGCTCGCCAGCGGCATCGACCAGGCCGGCCTCACCGGCAAGGTCAAGCTCGGCTCGTTCGACTTCGACACCACTGGCCTTCAGCGCATCCAGTCCGGCACCCAGTTGATGGCCATCGACCAGGAGCCGTACATGCAGGGCATGCTGTCCGTCGCACTCCTCAACTCGTACATCATGTTCGGCCTCGACCTGCCCCAGAAGCCGGTCAACACCGGCCCCGGCATCATCGACGCCAGCAACGTGGCTGCGGCGGTCGCCGGCGCCACGGCTGGCGCCCGCTAGCTCCTCCAACGGCCGCCGGGCTTGGGCTCCTACCCGGGCCCGGCAGCCGATCCCGCGCCGTGCGCCCCAGACGCGGACCAAGGGGAACGGACCACGACATGACCTCCCAGGCAGCACAGGCATCGCCCGACACCAGGGACGAGACCCCCGCCACGGCCTCCGGGCGGTCGATCGGTAGCCTCGTCCGCCGCCCCGAGACCGGCGCCCTCATTGGCACGGTGGGCGTCTTCATCTTCTTCGCGATCTTCGGCGGCAAGGATTTCGTGACGCCCGGCGGCGCCTCGAGCTGGCTCAATGTCGCCGGCGAGCTCGGGATCATCGCCATCCCGGTCGGCCTGCTCATGATCTCGGGCGAGCTCGACCTGTCGGTCGGCTCCGTGGTCGCCGCCAGCTCGATGGTCCTGGCGATCGTGTCAGGCTTCTGGGGCGCCCCGGTGATCGTCGGGATCGCGCTCGCGCTTGCGCTCGGCGCGGCCGTCGGCCTGATCAACGGCGTCATCGTCACCCGCACTCGGGTGCCGTCGTTCATCGTCACCCTCGCGACGCAGTTCGCGCTCGCGGGCCTGACGCTCGGCTTCTCGCGCCTGCTCACCAGCAACGTGAGCGTGGCCATCGACGCAGGCGAGTGGGGCCACCTGCTCCTCGGCCAGCTCATCGGCCACCAGTTCGAGGTGGCCATCTTCTGGTGGGCCATCGTCGTGGTGGTCGTGGGCTGGATCGTCCACGTGGCCAAGTTCGGCAACTGGATCTTCGCCATCGGCGGGGACCTCGAGAGCGCCCGCGCGGCCGGCATCCCCACCAACCGCGTCAAGGTGGCGCTCTACATCGGGACCGGGCTCGGCGCCGCCCTCGTCGGCGTCATGGAGACCATCCTCTACAACAGCGCCCAGGTGGCGAAGGGCCAGTCCTTCGTCTTCAACTCGATCATCGCCGTCGTCATCGGCGGCGTGCTCCTGACCGGCGGCTACGGCTCGGTCTTCGGGATCGTCCTCGGCACGCTGACCTTCTCGATCGTCAACCAGGGCATCTACTACACCGGCTGGAACGCGGACTGGGCGAGCCTGATCCTGGGCGTCCTGCTGCTGGCGGCCGTCCTCATGAACAACACCTTCCGCAAGATGGCGCTCTCGTACAGCCCGTCGGCGCCCAAGGCGAAGAAGGGGAGGGGCTGAGCCATGGCGACCACTCAGGCTGCGCCCTCGACGGCGACGCCGCTGCTGCGCCTCACCGACATCTCCATGTCCTTCGGCTCGACACAGGTCCTCACGGATGTCTCGCTCGAGGTCAACCGGGGCGAGGTCCTGTGCCTGCTGGGCGACAACGGCGCCGGCAAGTCCACCCTGATCAAGATCATGTCCGGGGTCTACCAGCCCAAGTCGGGCACGATCGAGGTTGACGGCAAGCCCGTGGTCTTCCGCAGCCCGCGCGATACGGCGGCGCACGGCATCGCGACCGTGCACCAGTTCGGCGGGACGTTCCCGCTGATGACGATCGGCCGCTCGTTCTTCGTTGGCGCGGAGCCCGAGAAGGGGTTCTGGCCGCTGCGGCGCTTCGACCGCAGGTACGCCAACGAGACCGCGGTGCGCGAGATGC
Organism: Chloroflexota bacterium; assembly: GCA_021815005.1. Taxonomy (GTDB): domain Bacteria; phylum Chloroflexota; class Limnocylindria; order Limnocylindrales; family CSP1-4; genus CAIXZV01. The sequence continues at coordinate 2,667 of JAKAHL010000100.1, read as the reverse complement.
GCCAACTGGGGATCACTCGCGTGACCGACGGCGACCGACTCGTGGGGGGGTTGTCTGGCGGCGAGCGCCAGGCCCTCGCGATCGGCCGGGCGGTGTACTTCGGCGCCAGCATCCTGATCCTCGACGAGCCGACCGCCGCCCTCGGCGTGAAGGAGGCGGCGCACGTCCTGCGGATCGTGATGGGGGCCCGAGCCAAGGGCATCGCCGTCGTGTTCATCACCCACCAAGTCACCCATGCCCTCACGGTCGGCGACCACTTCGCGGTCCTGATTCGCGGCGCCAAGGCCGCGGACTTCCGCAAGGGCGAGAAGACCCGCGAGGAGATCACCGACCTCATGGCCGGCGGCGAGGCGATGGCCGAGCTGGAGGCCGAGCTCGAGGCCTACGAGAACGCCCACGAGGGCCACGTCCCCCAGATCGGATAGTCCCAGGTCCCGGCCCCGGGGCCCGGACACCTCCAGCGTCCGGGTTGCCAGCCGCGCCGCGCCCGACCCCAGGGGCGCCCGGGCCTCGCATCCCTTGCCCGCCCGGGCGCCCCTCAATGCCGCCAGCCACCAACCCTGCCCGCCGCCGCCACGCCGAAGGAGCCCGCTGATGCCCGCCGACCTCGCCGCCCTCACCGCCGCCGTGGAGGCGGGCGACCGCGCCGCCGCCGCGGAGCTCACCCGGGGGGCCCTCGAGGCGGGGGAGGACCCCGAGCGCGTGCTGGGCGCCATGACCGCCGCCATGGACGCGGTGGGCCGCCGCTTCCAGGACGGCGAGATCTTCGTGCCCGAGATGCTGATCAGCGCGCGGGCCATGAAGGCCGGCACCGCGGTCCTCGAGCCCGCCCTGGTGGCGGCCGGGGTGGTCCCCGAGTTCACCGCGGTGGTGGGCACGGTGGAGGGCGACCTCCACGACATCGGCAAGAACCTCGTGGGCATGATGTGGCGGGGCGCCGGGTTCGAGGTCGTGGACCTGGGCGTCAACGTCCCCGCCGCCCGGTTCGCCGAGGCCGCGGCCGGGCGGGGCGCCCACATCGTCGGCCTGTCCGCGCTGCTCACCACCACGATGCCCGGCATGCGGGCCGCGGTGGAGGCGGTGCGGGCCGCGTCCCCCGGGACCCGCGTCGTCATCGGCGGCGCCCCCACCACCCCCGAGTTCGCCGCCCAGATCGGCGCCGACGGCCACGCCCCCGACGCCGGGGCCGCCGTGGACCTCGCCCGCCGCCTGCTGGCCCGGTAGGAGCGTCCGATGTCCGGCACCACCACGTCGACGGGCACGCCGATCGCCGGCTCCACCGCCGGGCTGCGCGACGTGGCGTGGGCGGTCACGCCCGACGAGCGCGCCTACCTCCGCGACCTCGCCCGGCGCCAGGCCGAGTACGCGGCGCTGCCGGTGATGGCCGAGCGGCGCCGGCAGTGGCTCGACCTCAACGACGGCCGGGCCAACGTCCGCCCGCCGTTCATCCTCGAGGCCTCGAACTTCATGTTCGAGCTGCTGCCCGACCGCCGGTACCGGTGCCAGTCGCCCGCGGCCCAGGCGATCGAGAGGGAGCTCGTCCGCTACACGCTCCCGCACGAGACCTGGCAGGACGACCGCGTCGTGCCGGGCGTCCTCGACTTCAGCTGGTTCCTCGACATCGACGAGTTCGGCCCCGACGTGAGGGTCAGCCTGGAGAAGGCGCGCGACGCGGAGGGCAACGAGGTGGGCTACGGGTTCCACCACCCGGTCACGGACCTCGAGGCGGACCTGCCGCGGTTCCGGCCCGCGACCGTGACCGTCCACCGGGAGCGCTCCCTCGCGTGGAGGGCGTTCGTCGAGGACGTCCTGGGCGACCTCCTCCCGGTGCGCCTCGTCGTGGTCTGGCACGACTTCAACACCCTCGCCCAGCGGCTCGTGCACCTGATGGGCATGGAGGCATTCTTCATCGCCTGCCACGAGCAGCCCGACGCGGTCCACGCGGTCATGGCCTACCTGCGCGACAACGCGCTCTCGATCATGCGCCAGGAGGACGAGCTCGGGATCCTCGGGCTCAACAACGACCACCAGGAGGTCTGGTGGTCCGGGCACAACTACACGAGCCTCCTCCCGGGGCCGGGCTTCGACCCGGCGCGCGTGACCTGGGCCCACCGCTGGCAGGCCACCAACCTCCAGGAGGCCACCGGGATGCGCCCGTCGATGGCGTCGGAGTTCCTGTACCCGTACGTGCACGAGATCGCGAAGCCGGTCGGCCTGCTGTACTACGGCTGCTGCGAGGCGGTCCACCACAACTGGGACGACATCCGCACCCTGCCCCACCTCAAGAAGGTGTCGATCAGCCAGTGGACCGACGAGGGGTTCATGGGCGAGGCCCTGCGCGGCCACGACATCGTCTACTCGCGCAAGCCCAACCCCAACTACCTCTCGCTGGACGAGGCGCTCGACGGCGAGGCGTGGGCGGCCCACATCCGCAAGACGCTCGACGCCACCCGGGGCTGCTCGGTCGAGTTCCTCGTCCGGGACGTGTACACGCTGCACCACAACCTCGACAACGCCCGCCGGGCCGCGTCGATCGCCCTTGAGGAGATCGACCGGCACTGGCGCGGCTGAACCGCCTACGCTTAGGCTGACGGCGAGGGCAGCCGGCGGCGTGTGGAGGCAAGGTCATGGTGGTCGGGACGGAACGGTGCCCCGTCTGCGGGCAGG
>JAKAHL010000099.1 GCA_021815005.1 Chloroflexota bacterium | reverse complement strand
CGATCGTGCCGGCGCCGGGCCGGAAGTCGTGGGCCGGGTCCTCGGCGTTGATGCGGAACTCGATCGCGTGCCCGCTCGGGATGACGTCCGCCTGGGTGAACCCGAGCGGCTCGCCGGCCGCGATGCGGATCTGCGTGGCCACCAGGTCGATCCCGGTGAGCATCTCGGTCACCGGGTGCTCCACCTGGATCCGGCAGTTGATCTCGATGAAGTACGCGTTGCCGTCGGCGTCCACCAGGAACTCGAGCGTGCCCACGTTCTCGTAGCCGGCGGCCACGACGGCCTTGACGGCCCGCTCGGCCAGCTCCCGGCGGCCGGCCGCGGTCATCGCGGGCGAGGGCGATTCCTCGAGGATCTTCTGGTGCCGGCGCTGGATCGAGCAGTCGCGCTCCCAGAGGTGCACGCCGTGGCCGTAGCGGTCCACCGCCACCTGGACCTCAACGTGGCGGTTGTCCTCCAGCCAGCGCTCCAGGTACAGCGCGTCGTCGCCGAACGCCGCGCGCGCCTCGGAGCGGCAGATGGGCAGGAAGGCCGCCAGCTCGCGGGCCGAGCGGGCCAGCCGCATCCCCTTGCCGCCGCCCCCCGCGGACGGCTTGACGAGCACCGGGTAGCCGACGCGGGCGGCCTCCTCGAGCGCCTGGGCCTCGTCGCCCAGCAGGCCGGAGCCCGGGATGGTGGGCAGCCCGTGGGCGGCGAGCCGGCGCCGGACCTCCTCCTTGGAGGCGAAGCGCTCGAGCACCTCGGGCGACGGGCCGATGAACGTGAGGCCGTGAGCACGGACCGCCTCCGCGAAGGCGTCGTCCTCGGACAGGAACCCGTAGCCCGGGTGGATGGCGTCGCAGCCGGTCACGAGCGCCGCGGAGATGATGGCGGGCGCGGACAGGTAGGAGCGCTTGGCGTCGGCCGGGCCGATGCAGATGGCCTCGTCCGCGAGCAGCGCCGGCAGGGAGCTGCGGTCCGCCTCCGAGTAGGCGAGGACGGCCTCGATCCCGAGCGTGCGGCAGGCGCGGAGGACGCGCAGCGCGATCTCGCCGCGGTTGGCGATGAGGATGCGGCTCACCACCGGTCAGCCCTCCCCCGTCCCGGCGGCGGGCAGCGGGGCGGCCGCCACCAGCGCCACCTGCTCGCCGTACTCCACGCCGTCGCCCGGCTGCGGGTAGAACTCGGCGACCGCGCCGTCGATCGGGGCCACCACGTCGATCAGGATGCCCAGCAGGTCCACCGTCGCGATGCGGTCCCCGGCGCGCACGCTGGTGCCGACCGGGACACCGGGCCTGAACATGCCCACCGCGGGCGAGACGGCCATCTCCTGGCGGACGCCCGGCGGGTCACCGGGCGCGTCCCCGACAGGCCGCGCCGGAAGGGCCGTCCCCGGGTGCGCCGCGGCACCGGACGGGGCGACGATCGGCAGGGCGGCCCGATGCGGTCGCTCGCGCCGCGGTCCGCCGCCGGACGGGCGCCGGACGCGGACGTGCCAATCGCCCTCGCGGACCTCCACCTCGCCCAGGTTGGCCGTGGACAGCCTCGCCACCAGCGCCGGGACGAGCGCGTCGGCAAGGCGGGCGATGCCGGCGTGGTCGGCGGCGCGCTGGGCCGCGGTGCGATCGCCGGGGCGGTGCAGGTCGGGCATCGGCTAGACGTCCTCGCGGGCGGGGGGCTCGTCGCGCCGGCCCACCTGGAGCGGCGCGGGAATGGCTCGGGAGCCGGCCTCGATGAGACCGCGCAGGCGGTCGGCGAAGCCGCCCCGGGGCGGGACGACGGGCGCCGGGCCCTCGGTCACGACCTCGGTGTAGGCGCCGAGGGAACGGTACCGGCGATAGCGCTGGTCCACCAGCAGGTCGATCGGGATGGCCGCCAGGCGGTCCAGCTCGCGCACGATGGCGGCCTTGAGCCGTCGGCCCGTCTCGTCGTGGTCGGTGTGCGCGCCGCCGTCGGGCTCGGGGATCACGTGGTCCACCACGCCGAGCGCCTGCTGCTCGGCGGCGGTCATCCGCATGGCGGCGGCGGCGGTGGCCGCCTCGTCGCTGGTGCGCCACAGGATGCTCGCGCAGCCCTCGGGCGAGATGACCGAGTACACGGCGTTCTCGAGCGCGAGGACCACGTCGCCCACCGCGATCGCGAGCGCCCCGCCCGAGCCGCCCTCGCCGGTGATCACCGTCACGATGGGCGTTCGGAGCCGGGTCATGAGCCCCACGGACCGGGCGATGGCCTCGGCGATCCCCCGCTCCTCGGACTCGGGCCCCGGGTGCGCCCCGGGGACGTCCACGAAGGTCACGACCGGCAGGCCAGAGCGCTCGGCAAGCTCCATGACCCGCATCGCCTTGCGGTAGCCCTCGGGATGGGGCATGCCGAAGCTTCGGCGGATGTTCTCCTCGGTGTCGGCGCCCTTCTGCTGGCCGACGACCGCCACCCGGTGGGAGCCGATCCGCGCGAAGCCGGCGACGATCGCCTCGTCGTCGCCGAACAGCCGGTCGCCGTGGAGCTCGATGACCTCGTCGGCCATCGCGGCCAGCAGCTCCAGGGTGCGGGGGCGCCGGAGGTTGCGTGCCAGCTGGACCCGCGCCCAGACCTCGGCCTTCTGGTCGGCTGCCGTGGGCGCGGGGGGCGCTTCGGGGACGGGCCCGGCCGGCTTGGGGCCACGGCCCAGGATGCGGTCAACCACGGCCGGCCTCCGCGGCGCCGGGGGCGAGGTAGCGCAGCAGCGCGGCCAGCTCGCGGCGCAGGTCCGCGCGGGCCACCACCCGGTCCACGAACCCGTGGCGGAACAGGAACTCCGCGCGCTGGAAGCCCGGCGGCAGCTCCTGGCCAATGGTCCCGGCGCCAACGCGAGCGCCCGCGAAGCCGATCAGCGCGTTGGGCTCGGCCAGGTTCACGTCGCCCATCGCCGCGAAGCTGGCGAACACGCCGCCCGTGGTGGGGTCGCTCATCACCGAGACGTACGGCACGCCAGCGGCGCGGAGCCGCTCGAGGGCGGCCATGGTCTTGGCCAGCTGCATGAGCGCCAGCGTGCCCTCCTGCATCCGCGCCCCGCCGGACGCCGACACGATGACCAGCGGCACGCGGGCGGCCAGGGCGCCCTCGGCGGCGCGGGCGACCTTCTCGCCCACGACCGCGCCCATCGACCCGCCCATGAACCCGAAATCCATCACCAGGATCGCGACGCGCTGCTCCTCGATCAGGCCGAAGCCCCAGACGGCGGCGTCGGCGAGGCCCGTGGCGAGGCGGGCGGCCGCGAGCCGGTCCGGGTACGGCTTCTGGTCCACGAAGCCCAGCGGGTCCTGGGACGAGAGGCCCGGGTCGCGCTCCTCGAAGGTGCCCGGGTCCAGCAGGTGCGCAAGCCGCTCGGCCGACGAGACCCGGAAGTGGTGGCCGCACGACGGGCACACGCGAAGCGACTTCTCGAGCGCCTTGTTGAACAGCTGCTCCGAGCAGGACGGACAGCGCGTCCAGAGCTTCTCCGGGAAGGTGTCGCGGCGCGGCCGGAAGCCGGGGAACTTGACGGGCATCAGGCAGTCCCCCCGTGGATGCCGGTGGCCAGGTCGGCAAGCTCGGCGAGGCGCCGGGCGCTGCTCTCGTGCGCGGCTCGCGGGAGCCCGGGCCCGCCGGGCCGCGCGGCGCGCCAGGCCACCCACGCCACTCCCACGAGCGACAGGGCGGCCGACGTGATGGCGCCGCCGACAAGCAGCGGGCGGGCGGGCGAGCGGGCGCCCGCGGCGCGGGCCACGGCCTCCTCGTCCGAGGGGTCCAGCCGCCCGTCGAGCACGGCCGCCAGCAGCGGGTCGCCGGACGGCGCCGAGAGCATGGCGCCGGGGAACGGGATCAGGTCCCCGTGGCGCACCCCGGGCCCGGCGACGGCGTGGGCGACGTCGCCAGCGGCCAGCTCGGCCAGGCGGGCGGCGAGGCGCTCCTCGAACCGGAACGAGGGATGGACGCGCACCAGGGAGGCCCGCAGCACGGCGGTGGCGCGACGCAGGTCCGCGCCGGCGGCGGGGTCGGGCGCGCCGTCCGGGGGCCGACGGTCCGCCGAGGCCAACAGGGCGTCGAGGTACTGGTCGGTGACGAGCGCGTCAACGGCGTCGCCGCCCGGCGGGGGAAACCGGGGCGGCATCACCGGACCGGCCCGCGGTCGCGGCCCAGCTCGCGGGCGACGGCCCCCAGCGCCCGGTGGATCAGCACCCGGACAGCGCCCTCCGACCGGCCCAGCACGCCGGCGATCTCGGCCGTCGTCATCTCGTCCACGAAGCGGAGCAGGAGCGCCCGACGCCGGTCGTCCGGCAGGTCGCGCACGGCGCGCAGGGCGGTCGCCGCCTCGTCGCGAGAGACCAGGTCGCCCTCCAGGTCCACGCCGTCGGCGATCGCGAACCCGGCACCCAGGGCCACGTCCAGCGACGCGGCGGGCTTGCGCCGGCGGGCGCGCCGCTCGTTCGCCACCACGTTGCGCGCAATCCGGAACAGCCAGACGCGGAAGGTGCTCGCATCGGGCCCGTCCTCCGGGCGCGCCAGCTCGCGGAAGCGCGGCAGCGCGGCCAGCGCCCGCAGGAAGGTGCGCTCGGTCGCGTCCTCGGCCGCGTGGTGGTCGGCGAGCTCGTAGAGGGCGTAGGCGTACACCTGGGCGAGATACTTCCGGTACAGCGCGTCGAACTGGGACAGGTCGCGGCGTGCCGCCTCGACGAGGTGCCGGTCGCGGTCGAGCGCGACGACGACGCGGGGCTTCGCCGGCTCAGCCGTTCCAAACCCCGGGCGGCCCATCGCGTTACACCCCCACCGCGAGCCGGGCGTGAACCACCTCGCCGGCATGGACCAGCCGCATCTCCCCGCCGGCGGCCGGGGTGACGACCAGCGCGCCCGTGGCGCCGTCCACGCCCTCGACAAGCAGCTCGTCGCCACCGGCGGGAGCGTAGCCGTCGAGGCGGACCAGGCGCCCCGTGAGCGTCTGCCTCGCCGCCCACGTGGCGAGGTCGAAGTACCCGGCACGCAGCGCCTCGAGCCGGGCCTCGAGATAGCCGAGGAACGCCTCGAGCACCGCCTCGCGGTCGATCGGGCGGCCGCCGGACGCCTCGCGCAGGCTGGTCATCGTGGGGGCGAGCTCGGCCGGGAAGTCGGCCGCGGCCCAGTCCGCGTTCACGCCGATCCCCACCACCGCCTGCGGGTCATCCGTCCCCAGGCCGCGGCTCTCCCCGAGCACGCCGGCCACCTTGCGGAGCTCGAGCGGCGCGGCCAGGCGCGCCGCCGCGGCAGCCCCCGACACGACCCCGGCCAGCAGCGCGTTCGGCCCGGCCGTCTCGACCACCAGGTCATTCGGCCACTTGAGCCGGATCGCGCCGACGGGCAGGCCCGCGACCTCCTCGGCCGCGTCGCACATCGCGAGCGACACCGTGGCCCCGAGGCGCCAGACGCGCTCGGGCGCGAGCCACGACGGACGGAATCCGCACGAGAGCAGCAGCGCCGCGCCGGGCGGCGCCGTCCAGACGCGCCCGCCCCGGCCGCGTCCCGCGGTCTGCTCGTCGGCGACGGCCACGCACACCTCCGGCTGGCCGCCGGCCAGCCAGTCGCGAACGGCGTCGTTGGTGGACCCGACCGCGCCGAAGCGCTCGAGCCTGCTGATCGCGCCGCTCGGCGAGCCGCTCCCCGTCACCGGGTCAGCCGGCCGCGGCCGCCTCGACGGCCTCGGGCTGCTCGAGCGCGAACGCGGCGTGGAGCGCCCGGACGGCCTCCTCCACGCGGTCCTCGGCGATGAGCGTGGTGATCCGGATCTCGGAGGTGGAGATCATCTCGATGTTGATCCCCACGCTGGCCAGCGTGCCGAACATGCGGGCCGCATAGCCGGGCGCGTTCTGGATGCCGGCGCCGATGATCGAGACCTTGGCGACCGAGCTGTCGGTGGTCATGTCGGAGAAGCCAAGCTCGCGGACGATCGGCTCTAGGATCCGCTTGGCCTTGGCCAGCTCGACCCGGGGGATCGTGAACGAGATGTCCGTGGTGCCGCCGTGGCCCACGTTCTGGACGATGACGTCAACGACCACGCCGGCGTCCGCCAGCGGGCCGAACACACCCTGGGCGACGCCCGGCTTGTCGGGCACGCCGACGAGCGTGATCTTGGCGACGTTCCGGTCATGGGCGAGCCCCCGGACCTTGTTCCGCTGCTCCACGAGCGGGTCCTCCTTGATGAGCGTTCCCGGGGCGTCCTCGAACGAGCTGAGGACCTCGATGACCACGTCGTTGACCCAGCCCAGCTCCACGGCGCGCACCTGCATCACCTGGGCGCCCTGGTGAGCGAGCTCCATCATCTCCTCGTAGCCGATGACGGGCAGCTGGCGAGCGTCGGGGGCAATCCGCGGGTCCGCGGTGTAGACGCCCTTGACGTCGGTGAAGATCTGGCAGCGGTCTGCCTCCAGGGCGGCCGCGAGCGCGACGGCGGTGGTGTCGCTGCCGCCGCGGCCGAGCGTGGTGGTCTCCGCGAGCTCGAGCGCCTTGGCGCTCTGGCCCTGGAACCCGGCCACGATGACCACCTTGCCGGCGTCGAGCTCGGCCCGGATCCGCGCGGGGGCAACCCCGGCGATCCGCGCCTTGCCGTATGTGCCGTCGGTGGTGATGCCGGCCTGGGCGCCGGTGAGGCTGATCGCCGGCACGCTCAGCGCGTGGAGGGCCATCGAGACGAGCGTGGAGCTCTGCTGCTCGCCGGTCGCGAGCAGGACGTCGAGCTCGCGGGTGTCGGGATCGTCGGTGATGGCCGCGGCCAGGGCCAGGAGCTCGTCCGTGGTGTCGCCCATCGCGGACACCACGACCACCAGGTTGGACCCGGCCGCGCGCTCGCGGGCGATCCGTCGGGCGACGCGCTTGATGCGCTCTGCCCCGGCGACCGACGAGCCGCCGAACTTCATGACGACAAGGGGAGTGGACATCGTGCGGCAATTCTAGCGGCCCGCTGCCCGGAGCCCGGCGTTGCGGTTCGGTTGCGGCGGTCGGGTCTCGTCCCGGCGGCGCTCGGGGCGGCGGCGCGGCGGCGCGGCAGCGGCGCCCCGCCCTGGTCTGGGCCGCGCGCCCCGCGGCGGCCGGGCCCAACCCGCTGGGCACACATCCCGCGGCAGGGTGGGCGACCTGCAACCCGCCAGGCAACGCCGCGACGCTTGCGCGGGGTCGTGGCCACGGCCGACGGGCCGCTCGGCGCCTGCCGCGCAACGAGGCGACGCCCGGC
>JAKAHL010000098.1 GCA_021815005.1 Chloroflexota bacterium | reverse complement strand
CCGCGTCAGCTCCTCGCGCGTCTGGCGCCGCGCCACGTGCACCGAGGCCACCACCAGGTCGAAGCGAGCGAGCAGGTCGTCGTCGTAGTCGAGCGTGGCGTCGGCGCGGATCTCGAGCTCGCAGCCGTGGAGCAGCCGGAAGCCCGGCACCGCGCCCGCCGGCGCCGCTCCGGCCGCGTCCTCGGCGGCGAACCGCGCGTTGAGCGCGGCGATCACCGAGCGCTGGAGCGCCACTCGGTCCGGATCCAGGCCGTGCGCGATCCCCAGCCCCTGCGAGTGGTCGGTGATGACCTGGTAGGCATGGCCCCGCCGTCGGGCCGCCTCGGCCATCTGCTCGACGGAGTGGACGCCGTCGCTCCAGTCGGTGTGCGCGTGCAGGTCGCCCCGCAGGTCGGCGACGGTCACCAGGCGGGGCAGGCGGCCCTCCCGCGCCGCCTCGATCTCCCCCTCCCCCTCGCGCAGCTCCGGCGGGACGAGGGCCAGGCCCAGGAACTCGTAGACGCCCGCCTCGTCGGGGAAGGTGCGGAGCTCGGCCTCGTCGCCCGCGGGGGCCTCGCCGCCTGGCGCGAGGCGCAGGAAGCCCTTCTCGGACAGGCTCCAGCCGTGATCGCGCGCCAGCCCGCGCAAGGCAACGTTGTGCGCTGCCGAGCCGGTGAAGTGGACCAGGTAGGTGCCCGCCTGGCCGGGCGGCATGACCATGAGGTCCACCTGCGGGCCGTCGCGCAGGACGACCGCCGCCTTGGCCCGGCCGGCGCCGAGCACGCGCTCCGCGCCGGGGAGGGCGGTCAGCCGGGCGATCACCGCGTCCGGGTCCCGGGTCTCCACCAGCAGGTCGAGGTCGCCGACCGTCTCGCGCCGACGCCGGAGCGACCCGGCCTGCACGACGCGCGTGACGCCTGGCACGTCGCGCAGCTGGCCCGCGAGGACGTCGGCGATCGCCTGGGCCCGGTCGAGCGGCAGGCGCACGGAACGCGTGGCGCGAGCGTCGATCTCGGCCAGGATCCGTTGCTCGGCGCCGGCCGAGATCCCCCGGAGCGTGCGGAGCCGGCCCGCTGCCGCGGCCTCACGCAGGTCCTCCACGGTCTCCACGCCCAGGCCCCGCCAGACCAGCGCCACCGTCTTGGGGCCGACACCCGGGATCGCCAGGAGGTCCACGAGGGTGGCTGGCATCTCCGTGCGCAGCGCCTCGAGCAGCGCGATGCGCCCCGTCGTCGCCAGCTCGACGATCTTGTCGCCGATGGCCGCGCCGACGCCCGGGATCGCTCGCCGGTCGGCCGACGCGTACGTCCTCGCGACGTCGAACGGCGCCTTGCCGACGGCATCGGCGGCGCGGTGGTAGGCGGTGGTCTTGAACGGGTTCTCGCCCTTCACCTCGAGCAGGTCGCCGATCTCGTGGAGGATCGCGGCGACGTCGCCGTTGGCGGGGATGTCGAGCTCGTCGTCGGTCGGCACGGCGCCATGGTACGGGCCGGGCCGGACGGCGTCGCCAGCCCGACGGCGAAGGCGACGCAGGACCGGCGCGGGTCGCCGCCCGGTCCTCGCAGGCCCCCTACGCCGCGACCACGCGATCCCGGCCGGCCCGCTTCGCTCGGTAGAGCGCACGATCGGCCTCGTCGATCACATCGTGCAGCTCTGCCTCGGGCCCCTCGGCCACCGCCACGCCCACCGAGACGGACACGCCCGTGACGCCGAGCCGGCGCAGGTCCAGGGCGGCCACGGCGAGCCGCACCCGCTCGCCCACCTCGACGGCAATGCGCAGGCCCGGATTGCGGAGCAGGACCACGAACTCCTCGCCGCCGAACCGCGCCGGGACGTCTCCCTCGCGGACGGCGCCTGCGAGCGCCTGCGCCACCTCGCGCAGGACCTGGTCGCCGACCGCGTGCCCGAACGTGTCGTTGAGCTGCTTGAAGCGGTCGATGTCCACCATCAGCACGCCCACGCGGTCCTCCGCGCGGCGGCGCCGGGCGAGCAGGCCCAGGTACTCGTCGAAGTAGCGGCGGTTGGGCAGGCCGGTCAGGGCGTCCATCGTTGCCCTGGCCTCGGCGTCCCGGAGCGACGACACCCGCGCGAGGGCGGCGGAGGCCTCCACGGCGGCGGCGGCGAGCAGGCCTCGGGCCCGCGGTGCCCACGGCTCGTCGGTGCGCCGCGACAGGACGATCGCCCCCTCCACTCGCCCGTCCACCCGCAGGGGCGCGGCCACCACGTTGCGCAGCCCGTACTCGTCCTGGAGCCGACCGGCGATGCGGTCCGCGATCCGCTGCCCCGGGTCGGCCCGGAGCGGCGGGGCGTGCTGGGGCGCCGGTGCCGCGGGCGCGACTGAGCGACGCAGGTCGGGTGCCGCGGGCGCGAGGGGGCCCGCCCCCGCCGCAGGGCTCGCCGTTTGGCCCTCGGATTGGCCCGCGGCCGGGCCGAGGCTCGCCCCGACCGTGGCGGGCCGGGGGCGCGCGAGGCCCAGTCCAACCAGCTGGGGATCGCCGTCCGCGTCCGGCTGGATCGGCACCGCGGCGAAGCGGCGACCCCGGGCGGCGGCCGACGACGCGGTCGCGCCCGCCATCTCGAGGGCCGGGTCCTCAAGCTCGGACAGGGGCAGGTACGTCCGCGAGGCGGGCGCCCCGGGCCGGGTCGGCGACAGCACCGCCTCGAGGTTGCACGCCTCGGGCCTGCGCCGGACGACCGACACGTGGTCGGCGCCGGTGCCGGCTCCCAGCTCCTCGACGATGGCACCCACGATCGCGTCTGGCGACACCGACCGCGACAGGCCGCGAAGCATGCGGGCGAAGCTCTCGGCCTCAGCCCCGCGCGTGGCCCCGTCGCGCCCGGACGCGCCACCGGACCGGACGACCGCGAGCGCGACGGCGCCCATGGCCGCGAGCACCAGCAGGTCGAGCGGGTCGCGCGCGAGAACGAGGCGGCCCGCCTCCACGGCCGAGGCCGCGGCCAGCGGGAGCGCGATCGGATGGCCGAATCCCGCCCGCAGGAGCCTGCGCAGCCGGTCCCCCATCCCGAGCCCACCCCATTCGTCCACCTTGGATGCCAAGGATGCGGGCGAGGCCGGGCGGCCGCAAGCCGGGCGATGGTACCGAAGTCGCGGTTAGGCCTAGTACGTTGGTACCGGCTCAGACGCCCCCGAACCCGACCCGACCGACCGCGACCGCCCGAGGGGCGGACTCGCGGAGCCGGTCATGGAGGCCCCGCGGCGGCGGGTCGGCCGCGAGCTCGTCGGCCGCCTGGCGCCGCCGGCCGATCCGCACCCGGCTGCCGCCCTCGGACTTGGCCGCGTACAGCCCGGCGTCCGCGGCTGCGATCAGGTCGGTTGCGGTCCGGCCGTCGCCGGGATGCGTGGCGACGCCGATCGACGAGCCCACCGGGATTGGCGTCCGGCCCTCCGGGCTGAACGGATTGGCGCGGAAGCCGGCGAGGATGCGCTCGGCCACGGTGGCCGCGTCGGGGGCCGAGGTCTCCGGCAGGATGACGGCGAACTCGTCGCCGCCGTACCGGGCCGCCACGTCCGAGGCCCGCAGCGCCGCCCGGAGCGTCTCGGCGACATAGACGAGGACCCGGTCGCCGTAGACGTGGCCGAACGTGTCGTTGACAAGCTTGAAGTCGTCGAGGTCCAGCATCAGCACCGAGACGGGCCGGCCCGTGCGAATCGCCCGGACGACCTCCTCGGCCAGGCGCTCGTGGAGGTAGCGGTGGTTGAAGAACCCCGTGAGCGGGTCGCGGTCGGCGAGGTCGCGGACGGCCTCGTAGGCGCGGGCGTTCTCGAGGGCCATCGCGGCCTCGTTGGCCATCGTGCGGGCGAGCGTGATCTTGCCCGGGTCGTCGGTGGCGCGCCCCGGCGAGGTGAGCTCCACCACGCCGATCGGCTCGCCCTTGGCGATCAGCGGGAGCATGAGCAGCCCCCGCATGCCCTCGCGCCGCAGCTCGGCGGCCTCCGCCGCGTCGGCGTCGGGGTCGTCGGCGTCAACGGTCGCGATGTCGCCCTCGGCCAGCACCCGCGCGGTCAGCGGATAGGCGCCGAGGGGGTAGTAGTCGTCGAGCAGCTCGCGACGGGCGGCCGGGAAGCAGCCGAGCGTCCGCAGGCGGTTCCCGGCAGGGTCCCAGTCGCTGATCTGGGCTCGCTCCGCGCCGACGGCGCGGGCCAGGTGCTCGGCCATCAGCCGCGCCACGGCCCGGGGGTCCAGGGAGCGCGAGAGGGCGGAGCTCATGTCCAGCAGCTGGCGGAGATCCTCGGCGAGGCGGTGGGCCTCTGCCAGCGATGCAGCGCCCGCGAAGGCGGTGGTCGCCTGGTCGGCGAGGATTCCGAGCAGGCGCAGGTCGTCGTCATCGAAACCGCCGAGCCCGAGCCTGGACAGCGTGATCACGCCCAGCAGCCGGTCGTCGTGCAGCATCGGGACCACGAGCATCGACTCGTCCACGTCGTCGGTGCCGGGGATCGTGGCGCTGCGCGGATCGTGGCGCGCGTCGTCAACCCGCAGGGGGACGCCGTGCTGCGCGACCCAGCCGGTCAGCCCCACGCCGACCTGCGTCCGCAGGATGGCCGCGTCCACCTGCTCGTAGGCGCCGAACCGGCCCTCGAACGCCACGGGCACGAGGGTCTCGCCCTCGGCGAGGTAGACCCGCGCGTTGTGGTACGGGATGACGCGGCGGATCTCCTCGACCACCGCGAGGCCGACGTCGCCGGGCTCGGCGCCCCCGCTCATCCGGCGGGCGGCCTGGGCCAGAACGGCCAGCTGCGCGTCCCGGTGCGACTCGCCAGCGCGCGCCCGGCCGACGAGCGAGCCCGTCGTGAGCAGCGTGCCGCCGACGGTGAGGTCGAGCATCACGACCAGCTCGCCGGGGCTGCGGGGTGTGCCGGTGGCCAGCCAGGCCGCGAGCCCGAGGGCGAGGGTCACGATCCCGCCCGTGAGAGCCAGCACGTGCAGGCGCGGGCGCGCCGGCCGCGCCAGGCGGCGGAGCGTCCAGAGAGCGGGCCTGACGGCGCGGTGCATCACGTCCCGGATCGTGCCAATTCTTCATAGGAGCGGGCACTCCACAGAAGTACCGGCGGCGCGGGGGACCCTCGACGGGCGGGCGGTGGGACCTGTGTCCGGCACGCTCGCCCGACGCCCGGAACGGGGCGCGGCCGGGGACGCCGCCTCAGGCCGGGGACGCCGCCTCAGGCCGGGGCGCGCCAGGCGAACTGCGCTGATTCCGGGCGCGCCAGCCAGCCGGCCAGCGAGCCCGCGGCGGCGTCCTTGGGCGAGAGCAGCGGCTCCGCCACCGGCCACCGGATCCCCAGGTCCGGGTCGTCGAACCGGATCCCGGATTCGGCGGCGGCGTTGTAGGCGCCCGTGCAGAAGTACTCCACCTCGGTGACCTCGGACAGGGCGCAGAAGCCCCGGGCGAAGGATGCGGGCGCCCAGAACAGGAGCGGCTCGTCGGCCGACGCCTCCACCGCCACGTGCCGGCCGAGCGTCGGCGAGCCCGGCCGGATGTCCACCGCCACCATGAACGCGCGCCCCGTCACGACCCGCATCAGCTTCCCCTGCGGCGGGTCCCACTGGAAGTGGAGGCCGCGGACGACGCCCAGCGACGAGCGCGACTGGTTCACCTGGACGAACCGCGTCGGCAGGCCGAGGGGGGCGAACGAGTCCACCTGGACGATCTCGGCGAACCACCCCCGGTCGTCGGCGAAGCGGCGCGGTCGCGCGATCAGGACCTCGGGGATGGCGGTGGGCTCGACGGTGAACGGCACGGCTACATCATCACCAGGCCGCCGTCCACGGCGAGCACCTGGCCGGTGATGTACGCGGCCTCGTCCGAGGCCAGGAACGCGACCGCGTTCGCGATGTCGTCCACGGTGCCGAAGTGGCCCAGCGGGGTCTGCGCGCGGATCGCGTCCTGGAGCTCGCCCGGCAGGTCCTTGGTGAGCTCGGTGGTGATGAACCCCGGCGCGACCGCGTTGACCGTGATGGCCCGCGAGGCGAACTCCCGGGCGCTCGCTTTGGTGAGGCCGATGAGGCCCGCCTTGGACGAGCTGTAGTTCGCCTGGCCGATCTGGCCCGCCTGCCCCGACACGGAGCTCATGTTGATGATGCGGCCGCCCCGCTTGGCCCGGAACATCGGGCGCACGACGGCCTTGGTGCAGTAGAACGCGCCGAACAGGTTGACCTCGAGGACCGCCTTCCACTCGTCCACGCTCATGCGCATGACGAGGTCGTCGCGGGTGATGCCGGCGTTGTTGACGAGGATGTCCACCCGGCCGAGGGCGTCGAGCGCGGACTTGACGAACGCGTCGCACTGCTCGGGGTCGGTCACGTTGCCCGTGACGAACAGCGCCTTGCGGCCGAGCGCCTCGATGTCCGCCCGCGTCGCCTCGCCGACGGCCGGGTTGCCGGCGTCGAGGAAGGCGATGTCGGCGCCCTGCGTGGCGAGCCGCAGGCAGATCGCACGGCCGATGCCGCGGGCGCCGCCGGTGACGAGGGCAACCTTGCCGGTGAGGTCGAGCATGCGCGGGGTCCTCCTATGTCGGGTCGTTGAGGGTAGGGCGTGACCGGGCGTCAGGTGACGGGGTCGGCGGATCGGGCTGGCAGCGGCCGGGCGAGAACGTGGGCGAGCGCGGGCGGGACGGGATCGACGGTCTCCCAGCCCAACGGCTGGCGGATGGACACGTCCTCGGGGCGGACGGCCGCCTCGCCGATCAGGCCGCGACTCGGGTCCGCGGTCCACTCGAGCGCCACGGCGCCGGAGGTGAACCCCGCGCCGAACGCGATGAACACCAGCTTGTCGCCCGGCTTGACCCGCCCCTCGTTCACGGCCTCCGCCAGGGCGATCGGCACCGACGCCGCCGACGTGTTGCCGTAGCGGTCCACGTTGACGAAGAAGCGGTCCATCGGCAGGTCGAGGCCCTTGGCCACGGCCTCGATGATCCGGACGTTGGCCTGGTGCGGGATGATCAGGTCCACGTCGGCCTGGGCCCAGCCGGCCTTCTCGACGGCCGCCAGGCCGGTGGCGGCCAGCGTCCGGGTGGCGAACCGGTAGGTCTCGCGCCCCTCCATCCGGATCTTGTGCTGGTTGCGGGCGACGGTCTCCGACGAGGCCGGCGCCTTGGAGCCGCCCGCGGGCAGCCAGATCATGTAGGCGCCCTTCGGGTCGGTCGTGAGCTCGATCCCGGTGGGGCCCGTGGGCTCGTCCGATGCCGACACCACGACCGCGCCCGCGCCGT
>JAKAHL010000097.1 GCA_021815005.1 Chloroflexota bacterium | reverse complement strand
GGGCCAGAATGCGCGGAACATCAAGGGCTTCAACGAAACCCGGGTCGACCCGGCGGACCGCATGCCCTACATCGTGATCGTCATCGACGAGCTCGCCGACCTGATGATGCGGGAGGGCAAGAACATCGAGGACCCGATCGTGCGTCTCGCCCAGAAGGCGCGCGCGACGGGCATCCACATGGTCCTGGCCACCCAGCGGCCGTCCGTCAACGTCGTGACCGGCCTGATCAAGGCGAACTTCCCTTCTCGGATCGCCTTCGCCATGGCCAGCCAGATCGATAGCCGCACGATCCTCGACGCGCCGGGCGCGGAGGACCTGATCGGCCGTGGCGACATGCTCTACCAGCCGTCCGACCTGCCGCGCCCGATCCGCCTCCAGGGCGTGTTCGTGGCGGATCCGGAGATCAATCGGGTCACCGACCACTGGCGTCGGCAGGTGGACGGCGAGCCGCGCTACGACCTCTCGATCGTGACCTCGGACGAGGAGTCCTCGGGCAACGTCAGCGAGATGCCCGAGGAGGAGGGGGACCGGCTCCTCATGGATGCCGTCGCCGTGATCCGGGAGTACGATCGTGCCTCGGCGTCGCTCCTGCAGCGGCGCCTCAAGGTCGGCTATGCGCGGGCCGCCCGGATCATCGACCAGCTCGAGGCGCGCGGCTACGTGGGGGCGTTCGACGGGTCGAATGCCCGGATGGTCCTCCGCCGTGACGACGGGGTGGCCCTCGACGACGAGGACGGTGCATGACGGCTCGCGACGACGCACGGCGAGGGCGAGCTGAGGCGCGCGGCGGTGACCGCGCCTATGCGCCCGAGTCCGGCCCCACGCTCCCGGAGCGGCTGGTGGCCGCCCGCGAGCGCAAGGGCGTGGACCTGCTGCGCGCCGAACGCGAGACCAAGATCCGCGCCCGGTACCTCGCGGCTCTCGAGGCCGGCGACTACGCGGACCTCCCCGGCGCGGTGTACACGAAGGGCTTCCTGCGCAACTACGCGATCTACCTCGGGCTCGACCCCGAGGACGTGACCCGCCAGTGGAAGCGCGAGCGAGGCGACCTCTCGCTGCCGTCGGAGCCGGTGCTCACCGTCCCGCGGGCGCTCGAGGCGCCGCGCCAGGGTCTCACCGTCTCGCCGGTGCTGGTGGTGGCGGGCCTGCTGGTGGTGCTCATCGCCGCCTTCGGCGTCTACATGGGCGTCCAGCTGCTGCGGTACGCGAAGCCGCCGTCCATCACGGTCACGGACCCGGCGCAGGCGGTGATCACGGTCAGCGACGGGACGACCTCGTACACGCTCCAGGGGATGTCCATCCCGGGGGCCGCCATCACCATCGCCGACCCTGGTCTGGACCAGCCGTATCGCGTCAACGCGGACGACACGGGCCGCTGGACCGCGGACGTCCAGCTTCGCCGCGGGCGCAACGAGTTCGACGTGAGCGCGGTGGACCCTGAGACGGGCAAGTCCTCCGACTCGACGGTGCGCCTGTTCATCACCGTCCCGGTGACCGCGGTGGAGGCGCCCCAGCTGACGCTCAACTCGCCCGCGGACGGGGCCCAGTTCTCCAATGGCGCGATCCCCGTCAACGGCACCACCACCAACGCCGCCAAGGTCATCGTCACGGCGAACCGGGTGACGGTGGCCGGGACGGCCCCCTCGGCCAAGCCCGCCGCGTCCGGCAGGCCCACCCCATCGCCCAAGCCCACGGCGTCGCCCGCGCCCGCCCCGTCGTCCTCGGCAGCGCCCGGGCCCTCGCCCGATGTGGGCCCGGTGTCGGTGGACGTAGCCCCGGACGGGTCGTTCGAGACACCGCTCAACCTCTCCGCCGGCAGCTGGCAGGTGGTCGTGACCGCCGTTTCAGCCGACGGCAAGACGAACACGCAAACGCGCCAGATCTCGATCCAGTACCAGGGAGCCAACCTCGTGGTGCAGGTCAAGGGCGCCCGGGCGTGGCTCAAGGTCTGGGTGGACGGCGTGCTGTCGCCGGTCACCGGGGCTGCCGGCGTCGTCTACGACCCGGGCAAGGTGCTCACGTTCTCGGGCCAGCACTCGGTGGAGGTGCGGACCGGCAACTCCAGCGCCACCTACTTCACGCTCAACGGGCAGAGCCTCGGGCGCATGTCCGCGTCCGGCGGTCCCGAGACGTGGCTGTTCGCACCTCCGAACGCCCCCCAGCAGACGAACCGGACCTGACATGCCCGACCCGCTGGCCGAGCACGCCCGCCGCCTTCAGGACGCGTGCCGGGCGCGAGGCCTGACCGTGGCCACGGCCGAGTCCTGCACGGGGGGGCTGGTGGCGCACCTCATCACCGAGGTGCCGGGCTCGTCGGGCTACTTCCGCGGCGGCGTCGTGGCCTACAGCGACGACGTCAAGCGGGATGCGGTTGGCGTGGCGGATGCCGTGCTCCGCGCCCACGGTGCCGTCTCCGCCCAGGTGGCGGTTGCCCTGGCCGAGGGCGTCCGAGGGCGGCTCGGGGCGGACCTGGGCGTGGGCGTGACCGGTGTCGCGGGGCCGGACGGTGGCTCCGAGGCCAAGCCCGTCGGCCTCGTGTACGTGGCCGTCGCGGGGGGCGGCGCGCCCGTCGTGCGGCGGTTCTCCTGGGCGCGCGACCGCGAGGGCAACAAGCGCGCGAGCGCCGAGGCCGCCCTGAGGCTCCTGCTCGAGGCCGCCGAGGCGCGCGGGTGAGCGTTCGCGACCAGCGCGACATCGGCGCGGGACTGGCGCCTGCACGGCCGTCTCGCCCCATCGTGCCCGGCGAGCGCATTCACGTGCTCGGGGCGCAGGGCGCGGGGGCCTCGGCGGCGGCGATCCTGGCCGCCCTTGCCGGCGCCGATGTGGACGGCTGCGACCCGGGCGGGCCGGGGCAGTACAGCCCGGGGCTCGCCGCAGCCGGGGTGGCCGTGGCGCCCGGGCATGACGCCGCCCACGTGCTGGGCGCGCGTCGGCCCGCGCGGCTGGCGGTGACCAAGGCCCTCACGGCCATCGACCCCGACAACCCGGAGCTGGCGGCCGCGCGGGTCGCGGGGGTGCCGGTGGAACCGTGGCAGCAGGTCGTGGCGGACGCAGCCCACGGCCGGCTGCTGATCGGGGTGGCTGGCACGCACGGCAAGAGCACGACGTCCGGCTGGCTCGTGCACACGCTGGCCGCCGTCGGGGCAGACCCGGGCGCCTTCGTGGGCGCGCTCCTGACGGCTGACCTCACGGGCCTGGGCGTGGCGGCCACGGCCCGCAAGGGTGCCGGGCCGACATTCGTGGTGGAGGCCGACGAGTACGCGGGCAACTTCGACGCCTACCGCCCCGGCATCATCGTCCTCACGTCCGCCGAGTGGGATCACCCGGACGTGTTCGCGGACCGCGCGGCGGTGATCGCCGCGTTCGAGGGCTGGATTCGCCGTGCCGCCGAGGGCGCGGGGGCGGGGGAGCGGCCGCCGGTGCTCGTTGCCAATGTCGGCGACGCGGGGGTGGCGGAGCTGGTCGCCCGGCTCGCGGACTGGCCCGGCCGGATTCTGCGCACCGCGCTGGACGCCGACCCCGGCGACGCGGACGTTGTGGGCGAGATCATCGGCTCCGACCCCGACGGCACGACGCTGCGGGTCGCGGAAGGCTCCCGGGCGCACCGCGTGCGGCTCCTCACCGCAGGTCGCCACAACGCCGCCAATGCCCTCGGCGTGGTGGGCGCATGCCTGGCGGCCGGCTACCGGCTCGAGGCGATCCTGCCCGCCCTCGCCACGTTTCACGGCGTGGGCCGGCGCCTGGAGCGGAAGGGCGAGGCTGCTGGGGTCCTGGTGTTCGACGACTACGCCCACCACCCCACGGCCATCCGCGCCACGCTGGCCGCCGTCCGCCAGCGCGCGCCCGGGCGCCGCGTCTGGGCCGTCTACGAGCCGCTCACCTTCCACCGCACGGCGGCCCTGCTGGACGAGTTCGCCGCTTCCCTCGCCGAGGCCGACGCGGTTGCCATCGCCGACATCTGGGCGGGCCGCGACCCGGACACGACCGTCGCCTCCGCGGCTGGCCTGGCGGATGCGGTGGCCCGGCACGACCCGTCGATCCGCGTGGCCGCCCCCGGGAGCGTCGAGGCGACCGCACGCTGGCTGGCCGGCGAGGTGCGGCCGGGCGACGCGGTCCTGGTCATGGGCGGCGGCCGGTCGTACCGCATCGGCGAGCGGCTGCTGGAGCTCCTGGGGCCGCGATGACGGTGACCTACGCCGACGCCGGCGACCTGCTCGAGGCGCTCGTCCGTGCGCGCGTGGGGCACCACGGGGACGCGCTCGCCGCCCTGTTCGCGCCGGACGCCGAGGTTGCGCCGGACCCGTTCGCCCCGCCGCTCGTCGGGGACAACGCGCTGCGGGCATACTTGCTGGCGGCGGCGGCCGCCGAGCGCCTGTACGACCTGGCGATCGAGCGGCACTGGGTCTCGGGGGACGCGGTTCTCGCCGCCTGGCATGCGAGCTGGACGCGTCACCAGGACGAGGCGCACGTCCGGCAGGCGGGGTTTCTCGCCGCCGATGTTGACCGGGACGGGCGCATCCGGCGGCTGCGGCTGTGGACGGTGACCCGCGAGCGCCTCGCGGGCTGAAGGGAGCACGGATGGCGGGCGAGGTCTCGTTCGACGTGGTGTCGGACTTCGACGAGCAGGAGCTCCGCAACGCGCTCGACCAGGTCCGGCGCGAGGTGGTGCAGCGCTATGACCTCAAGGGCGCCCACGTGGAGCTGGCCCAGGAGAAGACGCGGCTCGTGCTGGTGACCGACAGCGAGATGCACGCCAAGTCCGTGCGCGACCTCGTGGAGTCCAAGGCCGTGCGGCGGAACCTGTCGCTCAAGATCTTCGCCTGGGGCGAGGTCCAGCCGGCCGGCGGCAACCGGGTGCGCCAGGAAATCGAGCTCCGCCGCGGCCTCTCGGACGAGCTGGCGCGCAAGATCGTCAAGCTGATCCGGGACGAGTTCCCGAAGGTCCAGCCCCGAGTCCAGGGCGACGCCGTCCGGGTGGCGGGCAAGAGCAAGGACGAGCTCCAGCGCGTGATCGGACGTCTCCGGGAGCTCGACGAGGACGTGCCGCTCCAGTTCGAGAACTACCGCTAGGAGGAGCCCGATGCCCGGAGCCAAGAACGCCCGCACCCTGATGGCGATCGTCGCGGCGATCGTGATCATCGGGATGGTCGCCGCGTTTATGCTGGGTCCCGCCACCATCGCACAGCGCTAGCGCTAGCGCCCAGGAACCAACACGCCCCGGCGCCGGACGGACCGCCGTCCCCGCCGGCCTATGGAGGTCGACATGTCGGACGCCGAAGGCCAGCAGCCCGTGGACCAGAACCCGCCGGACGGCAGTGCGGTGCCGGAGGATGCGGCCGGGGGTGAGCCCACCGCTGAGGCATCTGCTGCGCAGGCCGCTGACGGGTTCGAGACTCAGGTTCCGGCCGAGGCGCCCGAGGCTGTTGCGGCGCCCGGGGTCGCCGAGGCGCCTGCCGGCGACGTGCCGGGCGAGGCTGAGTTCCTCGGCGCGCCGCCCGCCGAGGAGGCGCCCGAGGCTGCCGAGGCCGCCGAGGCGCCCGAGGCCGCCGACGACGCGGAGATGGAGCTCCCCGAGCCCGCGAGCCTGGCCACCGTGGCCGAGTTGGTTGCCGCCACCCTGCGGGCTGCCGGAGTCCGACTTGCGTTCACGGTCCCCGGCGAGAGCTTCCTGCCCGTCCTCGACGCTCTCCATGCCGCGGGGATCCGCGTGATCGCCACCCGGCACGAGGGCGCGGCTGCGATGGCTGCCGAGGCGTACGGCCAGCTGACGGGTCGTCCAGCCGTCTGCCTGGGAACGCGAGCGGTGGGCGCGGCCAACCTGTCCATCGGTGTCCACACCGCCACGGCGGACTCGTCGCCCATGTTCGTCCTGGTGGGCGACGTGGAGCGCGGCGTCCGCGGGCGCGAGGCCTTCCAGGAGGTGGACCTTGTGGCAACCGTCGGTCGTCTGGCCAAGTGGGCCGGGCGGATCGACGATGCGGAGACCGCGGCGGCCACGCTCGAGGCGGCGACCCGGGCGGTCCTGGAGGGTCGGCCCGGCCCTGCGCTCCTGGCGCTGCCGGAGGACGTGCTCGACCTTCCCCTGCCTGAGGGCACCAGGGCGCCGGTCGTCCGCCCGCACCCCGACCTGCCGCCCATGTCGGATGTCCGAGCGGTCCTGCACGAGCTTGCCGGCGCCGAGCGCCCGCTGATCCTGGCCGGGGCGGGCGTGCTTCGTGCACGCTGCTCGAACGATCTGGTCCGCCTGGCGGAGCTGCTCCACGTTCCCGTGGTGTCCTCCTGGCGCCGCGGCGACGTGATCCCCAACGATCACCAGCTCTACCTGGGCATGACTGGGTTCGGGAGCCCGGCGTCCGTTCGGGAGCGCATCGGAGCGGCCGATGTGCTGGTCGTGATCGGCTCGCGGCTGTCCGAGCCGACCACCTTCGGCTACGCGCTGCCAGCTCCCGGGCAGCGCTGGATCCACATCGACGTCGAGCCGCGCACGCAGGCCGTGGGCGGGACGCCCGCGCCGGTGATGGCGATCCGCGCGGACGCCCGAGCCTTCCTGCGGGCGGCCACGGCCCGGCTCAAGGACGCGGTCCTGCTGGCCGAGCCGCTGGCCAAGCGGGATCTCCACAACGCCGCCGACCGCTCCGCCTACGAGGCCGCATCGTCGGTGGACCACCACCCGTGGAGCGGTCCCGGGGCGAATCCGGGCAAGGTGATCGCGGAGCTGCGACGGCTGCTGCCCGAGGACGCCATCCTCACCACCGACGCCGGCGCTTTTGGGGGCTGGGCCGCTCGAGGGTTCCGGTTCCGGCGCCCCGGCACGTTCCTCGGCCCCACCTCGGGCGCCATGGGGTATGCGTTCCCGGCGGCGATGGCGGCGGCGATCGTCCACCGTGAACGGCGCGTCGTGGCGCTGGTGGGAGACGGCGGCATGGGCATGACGCTCGCGGAGCTGGAGACGGCGGTCCGCGAGGGCGCGCACGTGGTCGCGATCGTGTTCGACAACCAGCGGTTCGGCATGATCCGCGACCACCAGGAGCGTCGCGGGAGCCCGGCGACCCCGGGGACCGACCTCGGCCCGCTCGACTTCGCCGCCGCCGCGCGCGCCTGTGGGGCCCGGGGCGTGCGCGTGGACACCGATCTGGCGTTCGAGCCCGCGCTCCGGACCGCGCTGGCGGCGTCCGGCCCCACCCTGATCCACGTGCTGGTGGACCGTCGCTGGGT
>JAKAHL010000096.1 GCA_021815005.1 Chloroflexota bacterium | reverse complement strand
CCGTGGCGATGCGGACCCCGTCGGCGTGCAGCTTGGCGATGTCGACGACGGTGAGGCGGCGGACGGTCTCGGGCTGGACGCTCATCGGGTCTCCGTGGTGGTCGCGACAGTGTGCCCCCGGGGCGAACGCGCGTCCAACGCGGCGGCGACGCGATCGAGCAGGCGGTCGGCAACCTCGCGCTTGGGCAGCAGCGGCAGCGCGTCGCGCGAGCCGTCTGCGCCCAGGATGACGACGCGGTTCGTGTCGGTGCCGAAGCCGGAGCCCGCCTCGCTCACGTCGTTGGCGACCAGCAGGTCCGCGCCCTTGCGCCGCAGTTTCTCGGGGGCTCGGTCCAGGGAGCCCGTCTCGGCCGCGAAGCCCACGATGACCGGGCGCGGGTCCAGCTCGCGCGCACGGGCGCCCACCTCGGCGAGGATGTCCTCGGTGGGCTCCAGCTCGAGCGTCAGGGCGCCGCCACGGGTCAGCTTCGTGTCGGCGGCCCGGCGCGGCCGGAAGTCTGCCACGGCCGCGGCCATGACCAGCGCGTCAGCGGCGCCGGCGATCACGGCCCGGAGGACGGCGTCGCGCATCGCGGACGTCGTCTCGGCGCGGACGACCGTGGCCGCGGCCGGCAGCGGCACCTCCACGCGCCCTGCGACGATCGTCACGGCCGCGCCCCGTGCGAGGGCCGCCTCGGCGATGGCGACGCCCATCTTGCCGGTGCTCCGGTTGCCGATGAACCGGACCGGGTCGATGGGCTCGGCCGTGCCCCCGGCCGAGACGACGATCGTGCGCCCGTCGAGATCCGTCTCGAGCCTGCCCCCGGCCCCGGGCGGGCGAGCGGCGGGATCGGGCTGGCGCACCGGGCGGTCGCCGATGGCGGCCACCACGGCGTCCACGATCCGGGGCAGGTCGGCGAGGCGGCCCAGCCCGGTCTGGCCCGATGCCAGCTCGCCGGCCTCGGGCGGGACGAGGGCGTAGCCGAAGTCGCGCACCAGGCGCTCGACGTTGGCGCGCGTCGCCGGGTGCGTCCACATGTCGCCGTCCATGGCCGGGGCGAACACCACCGGCGCGGACGTGGCGAGGCAGGCCGCCGTCACCGCGTCGCTCGCGATGCCGTTGGCCATGGCGCCTAGCCAGCGGGCCGTGGCGGGGGCGACCACGACGGCGTCCGCCGTGTCGGCGACCACGATGTGGCCGATCCGCTGGTCCGGGAGCAGCCCCAGCACGTCGGTCTCGACGGCATGGCGCGAGAGCGCGGCGAGGGTGAGGGGCGCGACGAACTTCGTCGCCGCCGGGGTGAGCATCACGACCACCTCGGCCCCCTCGGCTCGAAGGAGCCGCACGAGCTCCACGGCCTTGTAGGCGGCGATGGACCCGCAGGCGCCGAGGGCGACCAGCCGGCCGACGAGCCGGGGCCCCCGACGGTTCGGGGCGACCTCGGCCGTCACGCGCCGCGCGCCAGCGGCTCGCCGCCGGCGACCTCAGCGTGGAGGATGGCGAGGCCCTTGAGCGTGAGGTCGGGGTCGATGACGTCCACGCCGCCGATGTCCCGGGCCCACGGCGCGGCCGACAGCCCGCCGGTCAGGACGCACCGGACGTCCCCTGCTCGCGCCCCCGAGGTCTCGGCCAGCTCGGCGCGCAGCCGGGCCAGCAGGCCGCCCGCGAGCGCCTGGTAGCCGAGGACCGCGCCCGCCTGGATCGCGTGCGCGGTGTCTCGGCCGAGGGCGCGGTCCGGGGCGCGCAGCTCGACGCGCGGGAGCTTGGCCGTGCGCGCCGCGAGCGCCTCGAGGCCTAGCTCCAGCCCGGGGGCGATGGCACCGCCCAGGAACGCCCCGTCAGGCCCGACGCAGTCGAACGTGGTGGCGGTGCCGAAGTCCGCGACCACCGCGGGCACGCCGTACAGCCGCGCCACGGCCAGCGCGTTGACCAGCCGGTCCGGGCCCACCTCGCCGGGACGGTCCACCCGGATCGCGAGCGGGACGTTGCCCGGCGACGCGACGAGCGTGCCCATGCCCCGCCTGGCGCCGACGGCGGCGAGAGCGGCCGTCACGGCGGGCACGACCGAGGCGATCGCCATGGCGCTGACGTTGTCGA
Source organism: Chloroflexota bacterium (assembly GCA_021815005.1). GTDB lineage: Bacteria > Chloroflexota > Limnocylindria > Limnocylindrales > CSP1-4 > CAIXZV01. The sequence goes on along the minus strand of JAKAHL010000096.1, from coordinate 5,144 downwards.
GCGTCCGCCCCTCGAGTCCTAGCAGGCCCCCGAGCAGGAGCTCCAGCTCGTCGGCGGTGGCACCGCGCGGGGTTGCGGCGCGGCGCGTGCCGGCGATCGCCCCGCCCTCGACGATGCCGACCGTCAGGTTCGTGTTGCCGATGTCAAGCGCGAGCAGCATGCGGCGATCATACGGCGCTCAACCGGGCGGTCGGACGCGCGGCGGTGCGCGAACTTCACCCTCCCGCAACCCCGCGCGTCGGATACGATCGCGCGGTTGTCGGGCCGCCGTCGGGGGGCCCGCCCGGCACGGCCTCGAGCGTTCTCGATCCGGCCGTCGTGGGAGCCACTGTGGCGAGCGATCCGCCCGCGAAGTTCTTCGTCAACTCGGGTCTCGTGACCAGCCGCGCCGACATGCGGCACCTGCTGCGCCCCATCGCGCGGCAGACCGTCTCCTACCGCTACTACCGGGGCCGCGACGTGGTTGGCCACGGGACCGGCTGGGTGGAGCGGATCGTGTCCGGCGAGCCCGACGTCTCGACGTACTTCACGCCGATCACCATCACCATCAACGTGGACTCCTTCGAGCATCTCGAGTTCGAGACTCGGCCGGACCAGCTGCTCGTGTACGCCTTGGTCCAGGGCGATGAGCGGGTGGTGATCGAGTACGCGCCCACGGCCGCCGGGGACGACGGGGGGCCGGCCCCACGCCAGCTGGAGCTGCACCCGACCGGGTACGTCCAGATGGAGCTGCTCGGACTGGAGGGGTCCGAGGGGTAGGGCCGGTGCGGCCGACTGCGGACGCCGTCCGGCCGGCAGGACAGCCAGGGATCCACAGGGAGGAGAGGACATCGCATGAGCGCCGCGTCATCGACCGCCAGCGGGGGCGGCATCGGGGCCTATTTCAAGTTCGCCGAGCGGAGCACCTCGCTCGGCCAGGAGGCCAGGGCCGGCCTGACCACGTTCATGGTCATGGCCTACATCATCTTCCTGAACCCGATCATCCTGACCGGCGGGTTCAAGACGGCCGACGCCGCGTTCACGGCCCCGGCCCTCGCCGCTGGGACGGCCCTCATCGCGGGCATCATGACCATCGCGATGGGCACCGTCGCCAACTACCCGCTCGCGCTCGCCGCGGGCCTGGGCATCAACGGTCTGGTCGCCTACTCGCTGATCGGGCGCGGCCTCACCCCAGCCGGCACGATGGGCGTCATCGTCCTCGAGGGCGTCGCGGTCACGATCCTGGTGGTCGTCGGCTTCCGGGAAGCCGTGATGAACGCCGTGCCGCTCGCGCTCAAGAAGTCGATCGGCGTGGGCATCGGCCTGTTCATCCTGTTCATCGGCTTCGCGGACGGCGGCTTCGTCGTGGCCAGCCAGGCGACGCCCGTGACGTTCCACCTGCCGCAGACGCCGGCGGACTTCGTGTTCTGGTTCGGCCTGTTCCTCACGGTCGCGCTGTGGGTCCTGCGCGTCCCGGCCGCCCTGGTCCTGTCGATCCTGATCACGACCGTGGTCGGGCTGATCGCCGGCGTCGCCACCGTGCCGGCCAACTTCGCCCTGACGCCATCGTTCAGCACGCTCGGCCACTTCGACGTGACCAACGTGTTCACCGCCATCGGCAACCCGATCTCGGCGATCCTCGTCGTGTTCGCGATCATGCTGACGGACTTCTTCGACACCATCGGCACCGTCACCGGCATCGCGGCCGAGGCCGGGCTCGCCGAGGAGGACGGCTCGGTCCCGGGCATCGGCCGCATCCTGATCGTGGACTCGCTGGCGGCCGTCGCCGGCGGCCTCGGCGGCGTCTCCTCAAACACCACCTACATCGAGAGCGCGGCGGGCGTCGCCGAGGGCGGCCGGACCGGCTTCGCCTCGGTCGTCACCGGCGTCCTGTTCCTGCTGGCCATCTTCCTGTCGCCGATCGCCGGGATCATCCCCACCCAGGCCACCGCGCCAGCCCTGATCCTGGTGGGCTACCTGATGTTCACGCAGGTCAGGGGCATCGACGTCACCGACCCCGAGGACGGCATCCCCGCCCTGCTCACCATCATCCTGATGCCGCTGGCCTACGACATCACCGTGGGCATCGGCGCCGGTTTCATCGCCTGGGTCGCGATCAAGCTGTTCAAGGGCAAGCCCGGCGAGATCCACCCGCTGATGTGGGTGGTCGCGGCCGGCTTCGTGATCTTCTTCCTGCAGGACTACATCGGGACGTTCATCAAGTAGCGCCTCGCGAACCTCGCAGCTCCGGACCGGCGGCCTCGGGCCGCCGGTCCGCCGTTTCCGGCTACCATCGAGGGCGATGTTCCACCGCACCACCCGACTGCCAGACGGGCCGCGCGTCATCTCGGCTCGGCTGCCGGGGTCGCGGTCCGTGTCCATCTCCGCGTACGTGCTCGCCGGGTCGAGGCAGGAGGCGCCGGGCGAGATCGGCGTTGCCCACTTCATGGAGCACCTCACGTTCAAGGGCACGGCCGGCTACCCGACGAGCCGCGCCATCTCGGAGGCGATCGAGGGTGTCGGGGGCGGGGCGAATGCCGCCACCGACCGCGAGTCCACCGTGTTCTGGGCCCGGGTCCCGCGCCGCCGCGCCGAGACCGCCATGCGGGTCGTGGGCGAGCTCGTGATGCGCCCGCGCCTGGCCGTTGCGGACATCGAGGCCGAGCGGACGGTCATCGTGGAGGAGGTGCGGTCCTACCGCGACGACCCCGCCGAGTACTGCGGTCAACTCCTGGAGCAGGCCATGTTCGGCCCCGGGGCACTCGGCCGCGAGATCTGCGGCGAGGAGGGGGACATCCTCGCCCTGCCCGCCGCCGCGATCCACGACTTCTGGGCGGCGCGCTACCGACCGTCGAACGTCGTCGTCGCCGTCGCGGGCGACCTTGCCCACGAGGAGGCGGTGGCGCTCGCGGCCGAGGCGTTCGGCACCGGCGACGGAGCGCTCACCGGCTTCGAGCCCGCGCCCTCGCTGCCTGTCGGCCCGCGCGTCCTCACCGGCCGGCGGGACACCGCGCAGGCGCAGCTCGCGATCGGCCTGCCCGCGCTCCGGCGCGATCACCCCGACGCCTGGAGCCTGTCGCTGCTCAACGCCGTGCTGGGCGACGGGATGTCGAGCCGGCTGTTCCTCGGCGTGCGCGAGGAGAAGGGCCTTGCCTACGACGTGAGCTCGGGGCTGATCGAGTACGCGGACGCCGGCGCGCTGGAGATCTCGGCGGGCGTGGACCCGGCCCACCTGCCGGCGGCCATCGAGGCGATTCTCCAGGAGGTGCGCCGGATGGCCGAGGAGCCCGTGCCCGCGGAGGAGCTGGCCAAGGCCAAGGCGTACCTGGCCGGGGGCCTCGAGCTGCGGATGGACGACACCCGCCACCTCGCGTCGTGGCTGGGGGGCCAGGAGGCGCTGCATGATCGGGTCTACACGCTGGACGAGGCGCTCGCCGCCGTGGATGCCGTGACCGAGGACGACATCCTCCGGGTTGCGCGCGAGCTGGTGCGGGAGGATGCGCTGCGCATGGCGGTGGTGGCGCCGGCACGGCACCTCCGCGGGGTGGACAAGCACCTGCGGCTGCCGTCATGAGGTCGCTGCGGCGCGACCGCCACCCCGCGTCGAGGCCCGCGGAGCCGGTGGCTGCCGAGGGGGCCGCGCCCGAGGCTGAGGCAACCGGCGCCGAGCCCGAGCCCGCAGCCGCCGAGCCCGAGCCCGAGCCCGAGCCCGAAGCTGCCGCCGGGGCCGCACCGGAGCCCGAGCCCGCAGCCGCCGCCGAGCCTGAGCCCGACCCGCTCGCGAGCGGCCGCCCCGCATCGCTGCGCCTGGCTGCCCTCCATCTCCGGACCGGTCAGCACGCGCTCGCCCGGGCTGAGCTGGAAGCGCTGGCTGGTCGGGGCCGTCTCGACGTGCCGGCGTTGCTCGACCTCGCGGAGGTGCGGTGGCGGACCGGCGACCTCGCCGGCGCGGGCGGGGCCGCGCAGGCGGTCCTGGCCACCGGGAGCGAGCCGCTGCTCGCGCTGGTGATCGCCGCCGAGGCCGTGGCCGCGGCCGGCCGCCCCACGGAGGCGCGCGGGCTCTCCGCGCGGGTCCTCGAAGCCGCGCCCGGATCGCTCGATTCGCTGTTCGCCGGCGTGCCACGGAGTCTCATCTGGCCGGCCGAGTCCCCGCAGGCCGCCGCCGAGCTGCCCCGTCGGCGAGGCCGCCGCGCCGCGGATGCTGCGGATGGCGCCCCGTCCACCGCCGCCGAGGCCTTCGCCGGCGGCCGGGCCGCGCTGGCCAAGGGCGATTCGGTCCGGGCCGCGCTGCTGCTCGGGGTGGGCCTGCGCCTCGACCCCGGCTTCGCGGAGGACGTGCTGCGCGCGGTCGCCGGGCGGGATGACCAGCCGCTGCTCGCCCTCGTCCGCGGTGACGCACTGCGGCTGCTCGGGCGGGAAGCCGAGGCGCTCGAGGCGTTCGATCGCGCGCGCGGTCGGTCGTCGGTGGCCGTGTCGGTTCCCCGTGTCGATCGCGGACCGGGCCTGTTCGACGACGTGCCGGCGACAGGCGACGGCGACGCTGCCCGATCCTGAGGCCTCGCCGCCCCTCGCGGCACGCTATCCTCATGGCCCCGCCCCGCCGGTCCGACCGGTCGTCGGCGACGCGTCCCCGACCCCAGAAGCGGCGGGCCGTCCTCGGCTCGCGCCACGAGAGGCACACCATCCCCATGGCGGAACTCCAGCGCACCCTCCTCCTCGTCAAGCCCGACGGCGTCCAGCGCCAGCTGGTCGGGCGAGTCCTCGCGAGGTTCGAGGAGCGGGGCCTCAAGCTCGTCGGCCTCAAGCTCGTCCACGTGGACCGCGCGCTCGCCGAGGAGCACTACGCCGTCCACCGCGACAAGCCGTTCTTCCGCGGCCTCGTGGATTTCATCACCTCCGGCCCGCTCGTCGCCGCCGCGCTCGAGGGGCCGAACGCCATCGCCATCGTCCGCGCGATGAATGGCGCCACGCGTCCGCACGAGGCTGCGCCCGGCTCCATCCGCGGGGACTTCGCAGTCGAGACCGCCCAGAACCTCGTGCACGCATCCGACAGTCCCGAGACCGCCACCGCTGAGCTCGCGCTGTGGTTCAGGCCCGAGGAGCTGCTGAGCTACCAGCGCGAGATCGACCGCTGGGTCCTGGCCCCCGGGGACTGACCGGCACCG
>JAKAHL010000095.1 GCA_021815005.1 Chloroflexota bacterium | reverse complement strand
GCGACCGAGCCCGACGGGGCGACCGAGCCCGACGGGGCGACCGAGCCCGACGGGGCGACCGAGCCCGACGGGGCGACCGAGCCCGACGGGGCGACCGAGCCCGACGGGGCCGGGGAGCCCGAGGGCGCGGGCGCGGGCGTCGGCGAGTCGGGCGGCAGGGAAACGCTCGTGGAGGGGGTTGCCGGGCTGTCGGTCGGAACCGGTGACGGGTTGGTGGCCGCGGCCATCGGCACGAGCGGGGCGGTGAGCCCCACGACGGCGCCGAGGACCAGGACCGCGCCGAAGATCGGTCCGGAGCGGCGCCTGAGCCCTGCCTGCATCGTCGTTGTCCCGTCCTCTGGTGTGTCGTGGAACGCTGGCTGTGCGGTCTGCCGGGATCGCGCTGGGAAGGCGCTCGCGCCACTGTCGAGCGGCTGCCCGCCGGGATGCCGACCGGGTTTTGCCCCGGCGGCCCGATGCTATCTCGGGGCCGCCGGGGCGCTGCGTGCTATGCGATCAGTTGCCCGGAGTGGGCAGCGGGCCGATGTAGGTGTTGACCCCGATCGTCCCCGTCGGGTCGTGGCACAGCTGGCACGTCCCGCGGTTGTCCACCTTGAGCAGGCGGCTGTCGCCGGAGGTCGTAGCCCCGAGCGTCACCTTCGGCGGGACCTGGCCCGCCGGGTTGGTGTAGTTGAGCGAGTTGGTGCCGGTCATCAGGGCGTTGGAGCCGTGGGCGACGTGGCACTGCTCGCAGCCGATGCGGGTGGTCCCATGCTTGTACATGAAGATGGGGTCACTCGGCGTCGAAAGGGTGTACGACGTGGTGCCGTTGGCGCTGTACCCGTTGTAACGGGTGTGGCACTGGATGCACCACGCGGTCATGAGGCCGCTGGTGTTGTTCAGCGACTGGCCGTTGGTGCCCTGGATGTTGAAGGCCGACGTGGCCACCGTTGCGCCGCTGTTGTGCGCCGCGGCAGTAGAGCCACCCTGCGCACGGGCGACCGTGAACGTCGTACCACTGACAGCGGTGACCTTGAGGACCTCGCTGTCGATCTTCACGTAGAACGGCACGGCCGGGAAGCCGGTGGCCGAGACGACCGCGATCGTGGTGTCAGCGGCGCCCGCTCCCGCGGCCAGGGTGGTCGTGGCTGTCCCGTAGTCCTTGGCGTTGGTCGCCGAGGTCCCGTTCCAGCCGGTGTTCATCTGGTCGATGGGCGGGAGGGGAAGCTGGTACCACAGGCTCGCACCCGTGGGATCCCAGTGGTACCGCCAGTAGTCGCCGGTGTCCGCGGTCACGATGTTCTGCGCAGAGCCGCCCTGGTTGTAGCCATCGGAGGCCGGCTTGATCGTGTAGTTGTGGGTCGAGGCGGTGGTGGTATCGGTGATCTGCACGCCGTTGGCGATCGAGACCGTGAAGGTCCCGCTCGTCGCGGTCAGGCTGGGCGCGGTCTGCAGGATGCGGTACTGGCCGTTGCCGTGCGGGTTGTGGCACGAGGCGCACTCGAGCGTGACGCTCGCGCCAGTCCCGCTGCCGACGGCCCCGTTGCCCCACACCGTGCCGGTGCCCCAGCCCGCGTTGTAGACCCCGCCCACGCCACCGTGGGTGGACGTGATCAGGGCGCCGGTGGAGAGCGGCTGGACGTGGCTGTTCTGCGAGTGCGTCGCCGGGTTGATGGTGTAACGCGCGGCGTTGCTGGAGTCGATCAGGGCGTACACGAAGCCGCCGCCGCGGAGGGCGCCGAGGACCGGTGCCGTCTTGGCGGTGGCAGAGTACTGGACGCCGTCGACGACGTCGGTCGTGGCCTTGCTGCCGTCGTGGCAGTTCAGGCAGATGTCCGGCTGGTCCGTGTTGAGCAGGTAAGCCGCGGTCGCCGTGTGGGCACGATGGCATCCGGCGCAGGAATCTGCGTTGAGCCCGCTCGTGCCGTTGTTGGTGGTCATCGAATGAGGACCGCCGTCGGCGAAGGCAGTGGCTGCGGCAACGAACAGCCAGAGGGCGGCAATCGCACCAACCAGTGCGAGCTTCCTCACTGTCATTACCTCCTTGGGGTAAGGATGGGTTGATGCCCGCGCTGCGGGCGTCATCGTCGGCCGGTCGCCACCTCCGTCTCCTCTCCTCATCTCAATAACCCCAGATCTCCAGCCGATCGTTGCCCCAGTCCGCCACGTAGGCGCGGCCTTGGGCGTCGGCTGCGATCCCGTTCGGGAACGAGAGCTGTGCGTCGCCGCTGCCCTTGTCGCCGAACGAGCTGATGTAGGCGGGGCTGGTCTGCCCCGACGTCACCTGGCTGTACGCCTGCACGACGGCAGCGCTCGAGTCCACGACGAGCACGTTGCCGTGATCGTCGATGGCCACGCCAGCGGGGAGTCCCAGGTTGCCCTCGGCCGCGCCGCGGTCTACCAGGCCGAGCTGGCTGCCGGTGGCGTCGAAGACCTTGAGCTGGCCGTTGCCCGTGTCGGTCACGTACGTCGTGCCATCAGCAGCGACGGCGATGCCATTGGGATGGTCGAGGTTGGAGCTGGCGCCGAACGAGCGAAGCTCCTTGCCGTCGGGGCCGAAGACGTGGATCACGGCCGACCCGTTGCTGACGTCGGCGATGTAGGCGTCGCCGGACTTGTCGAAGCCGATGGCAAGCGGCTGCCAGTTGGCGAGGGACGCGCCCGGGTCGAAGACCTTCTCGAACTTGCCCGCCGAGGTGTAGATCGCAACGAGGCCGTTGAAGCGGTCGGTGGCCCAGTACTCGTTGGTGGCCGGGTCCGTGGCGACGAACAGCTGATGGGGGGAGGGGACCGTGGCTGCGGGCGGGGCGAGGACCGCGATCTTGTTGCCCATGCGGTCGAACATCACCGTCTCGAGCGAGGTGCCCGTCTGCGTGATGACCAGGCGGGTGGCGTCAGCGCTGACCGCCACGTCCTGCGGCTTGCTCAGGTTGTACAGCGAGCCCTGGTAGGCGGGCATCGAATCTTGGGCCGTGACGGCCGGCAGCTCGGTCAGCGGCTTGTGGAACACGAGGTACCACGCCGAGACGAGGACGAGCGCTAGGAGGACGACGGACATCACCAGGAGGACGAGGAGCTTGCGGCGGCTGGCCGGCGCCTGGCCACCCGTCTCGGACGGCAGCTGGGCGCTGGGGTCAGCGGGCTCCTGGCCCGCGGTCAGGTCGGGGGACACCATGTCAGTTGCTCGCTCCTGGGGTGGCGGACGCGGCCACCGCGGGAGCGGCCGACGGAGATGCGACCCCAGACGCGCCAGAGGCGTGCGGGTCGGTCAGGCTGTTGAGCGCGATGATCGCGGACTGGTTCTGCGGGTCGGCGGCGAGCACCTGGTTGAAGTAGCCCGTGGCCGCGCTGTTGTCGCCGCGCTCTGCCGCCGTGTAGCCCAGTCCCAGCAGCGCATCGATCTTGAGGTGACCCGCGGTGAGCGGCGTCAGGGCCGCGACAGCCTGGTCGTACTGTTTGTTGCACATGGCGACCATGCCGTTCGCCCACGCGGCGCCGTCCGCCTGCTTGAGGCCCGTGTAGGCCGTGACCAGCTCCTGGTACGGAGCGCACCAGCCGGTGGGCACGAACGCGGCCGCCATCTTGAGGACCTGAACGGCCTCCGACTGGCGGCTGAGCTTGTCGAACGCCACGCCCAGCGAGTACATCGCGTCTGCGTCGGACGCGTCGATCTTGAGCGCCTTCTGGAGCGTGTCCGCGGCGCTCTTCGCGTCGCCCTTGCCCAGTTGGACAGCGCCCAGCTCGTAGTAGGCCTGCTCGAGCTGCGGGTCCTGCCCGGCGTACTCACCGGACGCGTTGTTGGCGATGAATGTCTGGAAGTCCGCGGCAGCCAGGTCCGGCTGGCCGGCCTTGACGTAGGCGATGCCCCGGCCGAGGAGGGCAGCGCGATCTGTGGCGCTCAGCTTGAGCGCCTCGCCGAACTGCGCGATGCCGTCCTGAAGGCGGTTGTCGGACACGTAGGCGGCGGCGAGATGGTCCCGGGCGGCGATGTCGTTCGGCGTCTTCTGGACCTGCGCCTCGGCGGCGGCGACCGCCTGGTCCGCAATGGACGGCGCCCCGCCAACCCGGCGGTCCTGCCAGTAGTACAGCGCAAAGGCGATCACGCCGACGACCAGCAGCAGGCCGACGACCTTGATCGCCCGGTTCAGCCCCTTGTCCGTGATCGTCGTGGGACGGGCGACTCTCATCATTCGGTGGTCCTTGTCCAGGTTCGGCCCGGCGAGCTCCGCGCATGACATGGCACGCGGAGCGGACGGGTCCACGACCATGCTCGCGTACGCGTGCGCGCGTTCCCATCCGTCAGGGGATAGAACTGCGGTACAGGGCGGTGCCGGGGAGCCCCGGCTGGCCTGTATCGTCCGGCCCAACGCGGCGAGCCTCCACGTGACGGGCGGCTCGCCATCCCGCCGGGGTCCGCGCCCGGACGCGGACGCGCGTCAGGCCCCGAGCGACTCCCGCGGCGTCGCGAAGTCGCCCGGCACCTCCACATCGACCGCGCCCCCGGCCTCGCTGACCGTGAGCTTGGCGAGCGGCTTGGAGGAGGGCCCGGCGAGGACGCTCCCGTCGAGCGCGAACGCCCCGCCGTGGCAGTTGCACCGGAACTTGTCCTCGGCCGCAACCCAGGCGTACCGGCACCCGGCGTGCGGGCACCGAGGGTTGTAGGCGGTGAGCGAGCCGTCGGCGTTCTTGACCACCCACATCGTCGCCTGGACCGTGGTCCCGCCGGAGTTGGTCATGGAGAACGGGACCGCCACCGGCACGCCCGGCGCCATCGTTGCCGGCGAGATGCCCAGGGTGACCGTCACGGGCGCCACCGACGCGCAGCCCTCGAGGAGGGTGCCGAGGCCGGCGCCCGACGCCAGGACGCCCGCGCCCAGGAGGAGCAGCATCCGGCGCCGCGGGATCGGCGCGGCGAGGACGCCCTCGGTGGGGTCTCGGGGCGGTGTCGGGCGGCGGATGGGGTCCCTCACGACGCGGATCCTAGCGGGTGACGGCCGTCCGCCGCATGCCGAGGTCGGTGTCGTAGCCGCCACCGCGCTCCACGACGCGCGTGACCGCCAGCCGCAACGAGGCGAGGAAGTCGTCCGGGCGTGTGGACAGGGCCTCGCGCCGGAGGGTCCACGCGCGGGCCGTGGTGATGTCCACGTCGAGCACGCACGAGCAGGTGGACCGCCGCACGACGTCGGCGGCGTCGAGCGGTCCGCCCTCCTCCACGATGATCACGTCGGGCTCCTGCGCCAGCGCCTCGTCCACGGCGCCGGGCAGCGACACGTCCGCGGCGTCCACCTGGATCCCCGACTCCGCAGCGAGCATGCGGCCGAGGCCCTCGCCCATGAGCGGATGGCTGTACAGCACCAGGACTCGGACCACGACCGGCGACACCTAGGCTCCCACTCGAGACGGGCCCCCCGCCCGCGTGTGGCGATGCTAGGCGGCCCCGCCCGGGATGCCCATCCGTCGCCTTGCACACGCCAAGCCGACGTGGGGTGTATCCGACGGGGGACACGCGCTGTGCCCCCGGATGCCGACGCCCGTCGGTCGCGCCAACCGCGACGGTGAGCCCGGCGAGGGCGGACCCGAAGGCCGGCCAGATCGCGGGCGTCGTGATCGGCTCGGCCCGGCACTGGAGGCGCTGCCGGGCAAGTAGCGCCGCGGGCGCGCCGCCGTCAGCCTTGGGGGCTCTCCGGACTCGTCAGGCCCTGGCGCACCGCGTACGCCGCCGCCTGCACCCGGTTGGTCAGGTGCAGCTTCTCGAGCGCGTTGTGGACGTGGTTCTTGACCGTCCCCTCGGTGATCGTGAGCTCGTTCGCGATCTCCTTGTTGGACAGGCCGTTGGCGACCAGCTGCAGGATCTCCGATTCGCGCCGGGTGAGCGCCACGTCGTTCGGGTCGGATAGGTGAACGGCCCCCGATCGGGCGGGCAGCCCGCCCGTGCGCAAGGCTTCGAGGAGCTTGGACGCCACGGCCGGCGCGATGGGCGCCTCACCGCGCATGACGCCCCGCAGGTTGTCGAACAGGTCCTCGGGGCGGACGTTCTTGAGCAGGTAGCCGTTGGCGCCGGCCTTGATGGACTCGAACAGGTCGTCGTCGTCCTCAGACACCGTGAGCATCACGATCGGGATCGCGAACCCGGCGCCGCGGATCGCGCTGACCCCGTCCACGCCCGACGAGCCCGGCATGTTGACGTCCATCACCACGAGGTCGGGGCGGAGGGAGCGGACCTTCTCCAGCGCGTCGCGGCCGCTCTCGCCCTCGCCCACCACCGTCATGTCGAGCTGGGTGGCAACTAGCGTCGCCAGTGCCCGCCGGAATAGCGGCTGGTCATCGACCAGCAGGACTCTGAGCTTCGGCGGTAGATGTGCCACGCATGTCCTCTGCGGCGAGTTCGACCACGATGGTCGTGCCCTCGTTCGGCGCCGTACGCACCAAGATGCTGCCCCCGACCTGCTCGACCCGCTCGCGCATCGAGGCCAGACCGAAGCCGCCCTCCATGGACCGTGCGACGGTCCCCGGGTCGAAGCCTACCCCATCGTCCTGGATCGTGATCCTCGTCACCGGGCCCGAGCACTCCAGCTGCACGCTGACTCGTTTGGCGCGCGCGTGCTTCCGCGTGTTCGTGAGGGCCTCTTGGACCACGCGGAGCAGCTGGACCTCGGCACGCGGCGACAGGGTCTGGCGCGCCTCGCCGTTGCAGGTGAGCGTGGCGGCAATCCCCGTCTGGCGGCTGTACTTGCGCAGGTACTCGCGGAGCGAGCCCTCGATCCCGTCGTCCTCGCGAACCGTCTCGCGCAGGCCGAGGATCGCCTCGCGAACGTCGCGGTAGGCCTCGTCGGCGGTCTCGGCGATGTCCGAGAGCTCCTCCGCCATCACGTGGCTCGCCTCGTCCAGCGCCCGCGCCTCGAGCCCGCGCAGCCGGAGGTGGATCACGCCCAGGACCTGGGCCAGGCTGTCGTGGAGCTCGCGGGCGATGCGGTCGCGCTCGGCGTGGATCGTGACCTGCTCCTCCGCCTCCTTGAGGCGGGCGGTGCGCACCCCGATCGCGGCCATGTCGGCGAGGGCGCCGAGCAGGCTCTTCTCGCCCGTGCTGAAGGGCTTGCCGGGCCGCACCACGCACAGCTCGCCCAGCAGGGCATCCGGCCCCCGCATGGGCATGGCGGCCCACGCGCGTGGATCGCTCGGCTCGACCACGGGGCAGCCGGGGTTGCGGGGGTGGCGTGCCGGGCCTGCCTCGTGGGCGACGAGGCAGGTGGCGCCCTCGTCG
>JAKAHL010000094.1 GCA_021815005.1 Chloroflexota bacterium | reverse complement strand
CGGAGCAGGTCGTGGGCCCCGTCCGCGGAGCGCGCCAGGCGGTCGCCGGCCAGGCGCTGCAGGCTCAGCTCAAGGTCGGCGAGGGCGTCGCGGTCCAGAAGCTCGCGCAGCTCCTCCTGGCCCAGCAACTCGCGCAGCAGGTCGCGGTCCAGCGTCAGCGCCTGTGCCCGGCGCTCGGCCAGCGGCGCGTCGCCCTCGTACATGTACGCCGCCACGTAGTCGAACAGCAGGCTGCTCGCGAACGCGGAGGCGCGAGGGGTCTCCACCGCGTGGACCGCGATGGCCCGGCTCGCGACGCCCGCGAGCGTCTCGCGCAGCGCCGCGAGGTCGAACACGTCCGCGAGGCACTCGCGGTACGTCTCCACCAGGATCGGGAAGCTCCCGTACCGGCTGGCGACGGCGAGCAGGTCCGCGGCGCGCTGGCGCTGCTGCCAGAGCGGGGTCCTGGAGCCCGGGCGCCGGCGAGGCAGGAGCAGCGCCCGGGCGGCGTTCTCCCGGAAGCGGCTGGCGAACAGGCTCGATCCGCCGACGCGGCCCACCACCAGGTCCTCCACCTCGTCCGGGTCCGGGAACAGCAGCTCCTCCACGCCGCCGACCGGCGCGTCGCCCTCGGGCAGGCGGATGGCGATGCCGTCGTCCGACCAGATGGTCTGGACCTCGAGCCCGAGGCGCTCCGCGACCCGCGCCTCGATGGCCATGGTCCACGGCGCGTGGACGCGGCCGCCGAACGGGGTGAGGATCACGAGGCGCCAGTCGCCCAGCTCATCGCGGAACCGCTCGACCACGATCCGCCGGTCCGTGGGCAGCGCGCCGGTCGCCTGGCGCTCGTCCTCGAGATACGCGAGCAGGTTCTCGGCGGCCAGGTCGTCGAGGTCGTGGTCCCGGCACAGCCGCTCCTTCGCGCGAGTCCGGCCGCGCGCGCCCCGGGCCAGGTCCGCCTCCGCCTCCCGGGTGAACGCGCCGATCGCCCGGCCCAGCTCCACCGGGCGCCCGATGGCGTCGCCCTTCCAGAACGGCAGCTTGCCCGGCACGCCGGGAGCGGGCGTGACGAGCACCCGGTTGGGGGTGATCTCCGACACGCGCCAGGAGCTGGCGCCCAGGACGACCACGTCGCCGTGCATTCCGGCGCGCAGCTCGTACACCATCTCCTCGTCCAGCTCGCCCACGCGGCGACCGGGCGCGCCGGCCTCGCCCTGGAGCACGACGGGGTAGAGGCCGCGGTCCGGGATGGTGCCGCCACTGGTCACGGCCACCGTGCGGGCGTCCGAGCGCGCGGCCGCGGCCTGAGCTCGGCGAACTCGTCCGACGGGTAGGCGCCGGCGAGCATGCCCAGGACGCCCTCGAGCGCCTCGCGGGTCAGCGTCTCGAAGGGCGCGGCCCGCCGCACGGCGGCCAGCAGCTCGTCCACCGCGAGCGGCTCGGCAAGCGTCCACGCCACGATCTGCTGGGCCAGCACGTCGAGCGGATTGCGCGGGATCGCGGTGGGTTCGATGGCCCCGTCGCGCATGCCCCGCACGACGACGGCGGTCTCCAGCAGGTCGCCGCGATACTTGGGGAAGATCACGCCCTTGCTGGGCTCGCCCACCTGGTGGCCGGCGCGGCCGATGCGCTGGAGCCCGCGGGCGACGCTGGTGGGGCTCTCCACCTGGATGACCAGGTCCACGGCCCCCATGTCGATGCCCAGCTCCAGGCTGCTCGTGGCCACCAGTGCGGGGAGGCGCCCGGCCTTGAGCTCCTCCTCGATCTCCAGGCGCTGCTCGCGCGCGATGCTGCCGTGGTGGGCGCGGACCAGCTCCTCGCCGGCCAGCTCGTTGAGACGCTGGGCGAGCCGCTCGGCGAGGCGGCGGCTGTTGGTGAACACGATGGTGGAGCGGTGGGCGCGGATGAGCTCCAGGATCCGCGGGTGGATGGCGGGCCAGATGCTCGTGCGCAGCTCGCCGGCGAGGACGGGGCCCCCGGGCTGCTCCTCGGCCGGGGCGGGCTCGCCGAGACGCGACATGTCCTCGACCGGGACCACGACCCGGAGCTGCAGCGGCTTCCGGGTGCCGGCGTCCACGATGGTGACGCCGCGCCCCTCGCCCGTCCCGCCCAGATAGCGGCCGATCACCTCGAGGGGGCGCTGGGTGGCGGACAGGCCGATGCGCTGGAGCGGCGCCGCGCTGGCGGGCCGCAGGCGCTCCAGGCGCTCGAGGCTCAGCGCAAGGTGCGCGCCGCGCTTGGTGCCCGCGACGGCGTGCACCTCGTCCACGATCACCTGCTCCACGCCGCCCAGGATCTCGCGGGCCTGGCTCGTGAGCAGCAGGTACAGGCTCTCCGGGGTGGTGACCAGGATGTCCGGGGGGTGCCTCGCAAGGTCGCGGCGCTCGTCTTGCGGCGTGTCGCCGGTGCGGCTGGCGACGGTGATGCTCGGCGGCTCGAGGCCCAGGCGCTGCGCGGCGAGCCGGATGCCGGCCAGCGGTGCGCGCAGGTTCCGCTCCACGTCGTAGGCCAGGGCCTTGAGCGGGCTGATGTAGAGGGTTCGGACCGTGCCGACGGCGCCCCGACCCGCTGCCGGCCTCGGGTCCTGCGTCAGGCGGTCGAGGCACCACAGGAACGCGGCAAGGGTCTTGCCGCTGCCGGTGGGGGCGTGGATCAGCGTGTGCTCGCCACGGGCGATCGCGGCCCAGCCTCGGGCCTGCGCGTCGGTGGGCGACTCGAACGTCGCCTCGAACCAGGCCCGCACGGCGGGCCCGAATGGGGCGAGCGGATCGGACGTGCGCGCGGCCACGGGATCGCGAGTATAGGCGTGTCTGAAGGTCTCGTACAGATGTTCGGTTTCCAGCCGGCGGGACGGGACCGGCTCCGCGCTGCTACGATCCAGCGCCATGGGCCCCTCGCATATCCTGCTGATCCTCGTCGTCATCCTGATCATCGTGATCATCTGGCGCGGTCCCAAGACCCTGCCGCTCATCGGCCGCGCGTTCGGCCAGGGCGTCAAGGAGGCCCGCCGGGAGATCAACGAGATCAAGTCGGACATGGACAAGCCGTCCGACGGCGGTACCGGCGGTACCGGCGGCACGGACGGCACCCCGAACGCCTGACGTCGCGGCTCGGACGCGGTGCCCGGCCTCGGCCGGCCCGAGGTCCTTGTCGCCGCTTAGGTCCCGGCCAGCAGCGCCTCGAGCGCCTCGGGCTCGTGGACCGGCTGCCGGCAGGCGAAGTCACGGCAGACGAAGGCGGTTGGGCGCCCGCGGAGCGCGAAACGGTCGCGCAGCAGCGGCACCGCGGACACTGCCGGGTCGGGCGACACCGCCAGCACGCGGAACGGACTGTAGGCGCGCGATGCCGCCCGGACCAGCGGGCGACACGCCTCCGGGTCGCCGACAATCGCCACCTCGGCGATCCCCTTGTGCGCCACCTCGAGCGCGCCCAGCCAGCCGGCGAACGCCGTGGGGTACCGGGCCAGGTACGGCTCCACGCCCGCGAGCGCCCGCTCGGCGGTGGCCCGGTAGCGCGGCTCGCCGGTCAGGGCGGCGAGACGGAGCAGGACCGCGGTGGCCATCGACGAGCCCGACGGCGTGGCGTTGTCCTGCAGGTCGCGTGGCCGGACGACGAGCCCCTCGGCGTCATCCGCGGTGTCGTGGAAGCCGCCGGCCGGATCCGCGAAGTGCGCCAGGATGCCCTCCGCCAGGTCCACGGCCTCGCGGAACCAGCGCTCGTCGAGCGTGGCCTCGTACAGGGCCAGCAGCCCGTCGGCCATGTCGGCGGCATCCTCCAGCACGCCGTCGGCCGTCGCCCGACCGTCCTTCCACGAGCGCCGCAGGCGCCCCGGGGCAACGCGCAAGCCGGCGAGGACGTCGGCTGCCGCTGCAACGGCGGCACCCCGGTAGGCCGCCGCCCGGCCAGCCAGGTGCGGCGCCGTCGCGTCGAGCGCCCGCGCCGCCTCGGCGAGCGCCGCGATCGCCAGCCCGTTCCAGGCCGCCAGCACCTTGTCGTCGCGCGCGGGCTGCGGACGCCGCTGCCGAGCCTCGAGCAGCCGCGCCCGGGCCTCGGCGAGGCGTTCCGCAACCACGCCGGCGGGCAGGCCGAGCCGATCCGCGAGCTCGCGGTCCGAGCGCACGCGGGACAGGATCGTGACGCCCTCCCAGTTCCCCGCCTCGGTCACGCCGTAGGCCGCCTCGAACAGGGGGGAGGCGTCGCCCAGCGCCTCGCGGACCTCACCGGGCAGCCACGTGAACGTGCCGCCCTCCACCCCCTCGGTGTCCGCGTCGAGACTGGCCGCGAACCCGCCGCCGGGCGTGCGCAGCTCGCGCAGCATGAAGTCAAGCGTGCCGGTCGCGACGTCGCGATAGCCGGGCTCGCCGGTCAGCTGCCACGCGTGGAGGTACACGCGGGCGAGCTGGGCGTTGTCGTACAGCATCTGCTCGAAGTGCGGCACCAGCCAGCGCTCGTCGGTGCTGTAGCGGTGGAAGCCGCCGCCCAGCTGGTCGCGCACGCCGCCGTCGGCCATGCGGTCCAGCGAGCGGCGCGCGATCGCCAGCGGCTCCGGGTCGCCCGTGGCCAGATGGCGGCGCAGCGCGAACTCGAGGACCATCGGCTGCGGGAACTTGGGGGCCCGGCCCCAGCCGCCGTTCGCCTCGTCGAACCCGGCCCGGATGGCGGCGGCGGCCGCGGCGAGCACGTCTGCCGGCGGCAGGGCCCCGGCCGCGTCCCCCATGCCGCGGGCGTCCACAAGATGGGCCACCACGGCGGCAGCCGACGCCTCGACGTCGCCGCGCCGCTCCGCCCACGCCTGCCGGATCCCGCTGAGCACCTGCCCGAAGGCGGGCAGCCCGTGACGCGGGGCGGGCGGGAAGTAGGTGCCGCCGAAGAACGGGCGTCCGTCCGGGGCGAGGAACACCGACAGCGGCCAGCCGCCCTGACCGGTCAGCGCCTGGACCGCCGCCATGTAGACGTCGTCGATGTCGGGGCGCTCCTCGCGGTCCACCTTGACCGCGACGAAGTGGGCGTTGAGGTAGGCCGCCACGGCCCGGTCCTCGAACGTCTCCCGCTCCATCACGTGGCACCAGTGGCAGGCGGCGTAGCCGATGGAGAGGAAGATCGGGCGGTCCAGGTCGCGAGCGCGGGCGAGGGCCTCCGGCCCCCACGCGTACCAGTCCACCGGGTTGCGGGCGTGCGCGAGCAGGTACGGGCTGGTCTCGCCCGCGAGGCGGTTGAGGTGCTCCGTGCGCGGCTCCGCATCGGCCATGGCGTGATGGTAATGCGGTCCGAGCCCGTGTCCACGCACCGGTGGCACAACGCGCGCTACGCTCCGCCTTGACAGCGGTCGCGGCTTGACATAGGAGCAACCCATGGCCGAGCGAGCCGTTCCCGGGTTCCTGCCCAGCGTCCACGGGCTGCGGTTCGCCAACGCCTTCCCGCCCGGCCCGACCGTCAGACTCGGCCCCCTCGACCCTCGCGCCATCGGCATCGGCGATGCGGCCGCGGGACTGTGCGGGGGCATGGCGCTGACCGCGCGCGACCTGTGGGCAGCGGGCGTGCGCGCCCCGGCCGGGAGCGAGCCGCCGGCGAACGGCAGCCGACGGTTCCGAGCGCTGGTGCGACGCCAGGTGCAGTCGCTCGCCTGGCTGCGCGTGCCGCTCCGATACGCGCTGCTCGCGGTGCGGCACGGGCTGCCGGGGCACGCGCCGGCAAGCGAGCCCAGCGTCACCCGCGAGTGGCCGCGCATCCGGGCGGAGATCGACGCCGGCCGGCCGTGCCTGGTGGAGCTGGTCCGGGTCGGGGGCTGCTCGCCCGCCGCCCTCTCGCGCAACCACCAGGTGCTGGCCTATGCCTACGCCGAGGAGCGGGCGGGCGGCGCCACGCTGGTCCGCCTGCGCGTCTACGACCCCAACCACCCCGGCCGCGACGACGTCGCGCTCGAGCTGGCCGTCGCGCCCCCGGACGGCCGGCCGCTGGCGGCACGCGTCTCGCTGCGGCAGACCTCCGGCGAGCCGCTCCTGGCTCTGTTCCGCGGTCCGGTTCTCCGTGCCGCGCCGGTCAACGCCTGGCGCTGAGGGGGAGGCGGGGCTGGGCGCCGCCTCAGTGGGCCGCGACGGCTCCGTGGCAGCGGTGGCGCCCCGTCACGCGGGGGCCCGCCGGAACGCCCAGGGAGGCGGCGATCCCGGCCGCCCACGACCGGACCTCGCCGTGGGCCGCCGGCCGGGGCGCTGCGACCGGGTCCCCGCCCCGTCCAGGCTCGCCGATCCCGAAGGACGCGACGCCGCGAGCGCCGATCGCGCGCGCCACCGACGCCGCGGCCGTCCCCCCGTCGCCGTCCGCCCGGGCCCCGATCGGTCCGGTGCTGTACAGCCAGACGTCCCGGTCGCGGAGCGCCGCGCGATGCCGCGCGATGAAGCCTCCGCCATCCGAGGCGCGCCCGAGCACGAACATCCCGCTGCCCACGACCACCGCCCGGTACGGCGTGACGTCCGCGACGTCCTCCTTGGCCCGGCAGTCCACAAGCAGGCCCGCGGCGCGGAGGACGCGCGCGATCTCCTCCGCCGTGCCGGCGGTGGATCCCGAGCGGCTGGAGAACGCGACGAGCACGCGCTGAGGGTTCACCGGCGGACGACTCCTGACTGCTGTGCAGGGATCGTCGGCGGGAGGGCGCGCGTCCGGGAGGGCCGAGGCGCCCGACGTGCGGGGTCGCGGGCGCGGCGCGGCCCGTGCCCATGGGACCGGGCCATCGGTCACGGACCGGATGTCGCGGTCCGGCAGTGTAGTAGCGTGGCGGCATGACCGTCCCCCACCGCGTCCGCCTCGCGACGCCCGCCGACGGCGACGCCGTGGCGACGATCTACGCCCCGTACGTCGCGGAGACCGCCATCTCGTTCGAGCTGGTCGCGCCCACGGGCGCCGTCATGGCCGAGCGGATCGCTCGGACGCTCGAGCGGTGGCCGTATCTGGTGGCCGAGGTGGACGGGGTCGTGGCCGCCTACGCCTACGCCGGGCGGTTCCGCGAGCGCCCAGCCTACGACTGGGCCTGCGAGACAACCGTGTACGTGGACCGCTCGCTCCACCGGTCCGGGTTGGGACGGGCCGTCATGGCCGCGCTCCTCCGCGTGCTCCGCCTGCAGGGCTTCCGCCTCGTGGTGGCTGGGATCACCCCGCCGAACCCGGCGTCCGTCGGTCTCCACGAGGCGCTCGGCTTCCGGCGCGTCGGGGCCTTCGACGGCGTGGGCTGGAAGGGCGGCCGGTGGTGGGGCGTGGACTTCTTCGCGCTGGAGCTGTTCGCGGCCGCGGATGGCGACGAGCCGCCGCCGGTCCGCCCGCTGCCGGGCCTGGCGGGCACCGCCGAACTGGCCGCAGCGCTCCGGCGGCGGTGAGGGGCGCGGCGCCGCCCGGCGGTTGGCCTCAGCGGT
>JAKAHL010000093.1 GCA_021815005.1 Chloroflexota bacterium | reverse complement strand
GCGTCGATGTCTATCTCGACGAGTCGACCTCGCGCGCCATGCACGCCCGCTTCGGCTATTGTTTCATGACGCCGCCCGGCAGCGAGTATCCGCCGATTGCCCAGGAACGCCGTCTGGCCGCCGGAGCCCCCCGGGCCACCGAAGCCGCTGGCGCGGGCCGCGGACGGGCCCGCCGCCGGGTCGCCGCCGGAGTAGGCGGTGTGCACGGTGTCGATCGCATAGGCCGCCGGCCCCGCGAGGAGTGCGGCGAGGCCGAGGCCCGCCGCCGCCAGCTGGACGCGTCGCGTCCGCGCGGTCGCCCGCAGCGCGAGCACCGGCACCGTCAGGGAGGTCCCTGCCAGCGCAGCGAGCCCCAGCCCGGGCGCGAACGAGGGGGTGCGGTCGAGCAGCATCAGCGCCACGCCCGCGGAGCCGACCATCGCCAGCCCGAGCGCCAGGCCCGCCCACGGGTGGCGCTCCCGAGCCTTCCAGATCGCCACCACGCCACCGCCGACGAGCGCGCCGACCGCGGGCGCCATCGCCACGACGTAGTAGCTGTGGATGGTCCCGGACATGAGGCTGTAGACCGCCGCGTTGACGGCGAGCCAGAGGCCCCACATCAGGAACGAGGCGCGGGCGAGGTCCGTTCTCGCCGCCCGGGCCCGGGCGGCGAGGCCTGCCGCCAGGCCCACCACCGACAGCGGCAGGAACCAGCCGATCTGCCCGCCCAGCTCGGTGTTGAACAGCCGCAGCAGTCCCGGCGTGCCGGAGAAGCTGGCGCCATTGCCCTGGCCGCCGCCGGCGCTCCCGCCGAGGACGCGGGCCAGACCGTCGTAGCCGAGGACCAGGTTGAGCGCCGTGCCGTCCGACGACCCGCCGACGAACGCGCGGGCCGACGCGGGCAGCAGGGTCATCGGGATCACCCACCAGGCCGAGGCGACCGTCACCGACACCGCTGCCACCAGCAGGCCGACGACACGGCGCCGCCACGAGCCGCGCCCGGCCACCGCGTAGGCGATCGCGAACGCCGGCAGGACCAGGTAGCCCTGGAGGAGCTTGGTCTCGAACGCCAGGCCGACCAGCGCCCCGGCCAGCGAGAGCCAGCGCAGCCGATCGGTCTCGAGCGCGCGGACGAGCGCATAGGCGGCGCCGGCCCACAGCAGGGTGAGCAGGGCGTCCGGGTTGTTGTAGCGGAAGATCAGCACCGCGGCCGGCGCCAGCGCCGTCACCAGGCCCGCGATGATCGAGGCGGGCGCCCCGACGGCTCGGCGAACCGTCGGCATGGCCAGGCCCACGGTCGCGACGCCCATCAGCGCCTCGGGCAGCAGGATCGACGCGGACGACAGGCCGAACAGGCGCACCGACAGGCCCATGACCATCGTGGCGAGCGGCGGCTTGTCCACCGTGATGAAGTTGGCCGGGTCGACCGAGCCCATGAACCAGGCCGCCCAGGACTGGCTCGCGGCCCACGCGGCGCCGCTGTAGAAGACGTTGGCGAAGCCGCTGACCGTCAGGTTGACGAGGTACAGGACGGCGGCGAGGCCCATCACGCCGGCCGTCGCCGGCAGGACCCACGCCCCGTCCGCGGCCCGATCCCGGGCGACGAGGCGACGGAGGCTGCCCGCAACAGTCGGCGGGGCGCTGTGGCGGCGGCCCGCGCTGGGCGGGGCAATGGCGGTCATGGCATCACTCCTGGGGGTTGCGCACGGAGAGGACTCGTGCGAGCGAGCGCTCGCGGTCGGCGGCGATCCAGCTCCGGAGCAGGACGAACCGCGCGACGGTGGCGAGCGCATTGGCGACGACGAGGATGGCCAGCTCCGCGAGGCGGCCGGCACGCGGCGCGAGGGCGCCGAGCAGGCTGATGGACAGCGTCGTGATCGCGAGCGCGAGCGCGAGCGCGATCAGGCCGCCGATCTGATCGCGGACCATCGACCCGCCGCCCCGGACGCCGAACGTCAGGCGGCGGTTGGCCGTCGTGTTCGCCAGCGCGGTCAGGACCAGCGCCAGGGCGTTGGCCGCGGTCGCGCCGGTGGCGCTGCGGAGGAGCAGGTACAGGACGGCGTAGGCGGCCGTGCTCACCGCGCCGATCGCGCCGAACACGAGCAGCTCGCGGCCGAGCCGATTGCGGTTCAGCTGCCCGAGGGCAGCCGGGGCGGGAGGGCGGGGCGTGTCCATGCCTGCAGTCTCGGGCGGGGGCCCTTTCGAACCCGTTACACGCGGCGGGCAGGGCGCGCGGGGGGCTCGCCGGTCCCGAGAGACCGCTGACGGGCGACGCGACCCCAGCCGCGCCAGCCCGGGGTCCTAGCCCAGCGAGGACCGACCCCAGCTCACCGCGAAGCGGGCGCCGCCGGACGGCGACGAGCCCAGGCTCCAGCGGCCGCCGGTCGCCTGCACGATGGCGTCGCCGATCGCGAGGCCGAGACCAGCCCCGCCCGCCTCGGCGGCCGTGGTGACGGAGCGGTGAAAGCGGTTGAAGATCCGCTCCCGCTCGTCGGGCGGGATGCCGGGGCCGGTGTCGTCCACGGCCACGAAGGCGCGGCCCGCCTCCACGCCCACGGTCACACCCACCGACCCGCCCTCGGGCGAGTACTTGCAGGCGTTGTCCACCAGCACGCCCACGAGCCGGTCCACGAGCTCCGCGGAGGCGGCGATCACCACGGGCGAGGCCGTGGCCTGGACGGAGAGCCGCAGATGCCGGGCCTCGGCGACGGCCGCGAAACGGTCCGCGGTCTGGCTCGCCAGCACCGCCAGGTCAATCGGACCTGCCGGCGGCGGCTCGGCAGCGGCGTCGAAGCGGGCCAGCCAGAGCATGTCCTCCAGCAGTCGCCGCATCCGCCTGGACTCGCGCTCCACCTTGGTGAACGCCGTGCGGTACCACGCAGCGTCACGCTCGGTGGCCAGCGCCAGCGACGTGTGCGCCTCGATCACCGACAGCGGCGTGCGCAGCTCGTGCGAGGCGTCCGCGGTGAACTCCAGCTGGCGGCGACGCGCGGCCTCGATGGGCTGGGCCACGCGCTGCCCGACGACGGTGGCCCCCACGAACACCGCGCCCAGCAGGAACGGCGCGATCAGCAGGACGCCGAGCGCGATGGTCGCCTGCGTGTCGGCGACCTGCGAGGTGTCCTGCGCGGCGATCACGTAGACCGAGCCCATCTGCTGGCCGGCGATCCGGACGCTGGTCCCGTCGATCGTGGCGTCCTGCGGCGACGAGACGGCCTTCAGGGCGGCCGGCAGGGCGGGGGTCTGGTTGCCGATGGGCGTCACGGTGCCGTCGGCGGCGACGGTCCAGATCAGGACGGGCGCCCCGAAGGGCCGGCCGGGGTCTCGCCCGAGGTTGAGCGAGCCGCCGCCCGCGCCGCCAGCCCCGCCGCCGGCGACCTGCCCGTCCGGCGGCAGGCGCGTGAACGTCTGCAGGACCCGCTGGTCGATCTGCGCGGTCAGGTCCCGCGTCGCGAACGCGACGACGCCGGCCGAGATCGCGAGGTACGCGACGGCCACCACCCCGGTCGCCGCGAGCGCGACCCGGATGGACTGGCGTCGAACGGCCGGGGCGTGGGCCATGGTCATCCGGCGTCGAGACGGTAGCCGGCACCGCGGACGGTCACGATGCGGACCCCGGCATCGGGCAGCTTGGAGCGGAGGCGCGACATCTGCACGTCGATGGCGTTGGAGCCGAGCGGGTCCGTCTCGTCCGCCCAGGCGTGCTCGGCGATGGCCTTGCGGTCCACCACCGCCGGCGCGCGGCGGATGAGCAGCTCCAGGATCCGGTACTCGGTGGCGGTGAGGGCGATCTCGCGGCCGTTCGCCGTGACCACGTGCGAGACGGGGTCGAGAGCGAGCCGGCCGGCGCGGAGGATCGGCTGGTCCACGCCCCGAGGCCGGCGCTGGAGCGCGCGCACCCGGGCCAGCAGCTCGCCGAAGTCGAACGGCTTGACGAGGTAGTCGTCGGCCCCGGCGTCGAGGCCTCGGATGCGGTCGGCCGGGGCGTCGCGGGCGGTGAGCATCAGCAGGCCGGTCGGGCGCTCGTGCCGCCGGGCCCAGGCCACGACGTCGATGCCCTCGGCGCCGGGCATCCGCCAGTCGATGATGGCGACGTCGTACTCGTACCACTTGAGCTGGTCGATGGCGTCGTCGCCGCGGTCCACGGCGTCCACGTGGTACCCCGCGTCCGTCAGGCCCAGGACCAGGACGTCCCGCAACCCCTCGTCGTCCTCGGCCACCAGCACGCGCATCCCGACGGCTCCCTCACGGCCTTGGCTCAGCGGGCCAGCGACTGCGGCCCGAGCGCCATGGTCGCACCCCGGTCGACCCAGCGCCACGTCGCGGCGCCGGCCACCACCGCGAGCACGGTCGCCTCGATGATCACCATCCAGGGCGCCATCGCGTCGCTGCCGGCGGTCAGGGCATGGGCGAAGGCGAGCGGCCACATCAGGTAGCTGGCCCAGTGGACCGCCCGCCAGGCACGCTGGCCGAGATGCCGCCGCAGGAGGCTGGTGGCGATCAGCGCCACGAACAGGTAGAGCGCGATCACGCCCAGCGCGACCGGGACGGGGCGCCAGGACGAGGCGAACGGCACGAGCGCGGCGCTCAGCCCCAGGCGGAGGTACGGGTCCAGGATTGCGGCGAGGACGTGGGTCGTGAGGAAGGCCACCGCCAGGAGCGACAACCGCCGGTGCAGCTCGTAGTTGAAGAACCGGGGCCAGCCGGCGGCCTGGAACCGGGTGACGGTGATCAGGCCGAGCGCGGTGCTCGCGGTGAGCATCAGCAGCGAGACGATGCCGGCGCCGCGGGCCGCGAACCACAGGATCTGTTCTGACATCTGGGGCACTCCCCGGGCGTGGTGGCGACGGCGGGCCGAGGGGCGGGCAATCCCCCGCCGCCGCGGTTAGGCTCGACGGCCCGACTGTCGCACTGGGTTTCTTTCGTCGCGGTTACGGGTCGCGGGCCGCGACTGCGGGGACCGGGCAGCGTGCCGAAGGTCAGGCGCGGCCGGCCGGGTCCGCGGCGACGTCGGCCGGGTCGGGCCAGCCGCCAACCCGGACCAGAGACCCGTCCTGGGCAACGAGTCGCGCGGGCAGCCGCGCCGCCATCAGCCAGTCCACGGCGGCGTGGCCCAGGACGATGCAGGCGGTGGAGGCGGCGTTGGCCGCCTCGCAGGTGTCCGCGACCACGGTCGCGGTCCGCCAGGGCGTCTCGGCGGGCAAACCCGTCCGCGGGTCCACGATGTGGTGCGCGGTGGCCCCCGTGTCCGCCGCCCAGCGCCGGACGGTGGTGGACGAGGTTGCCAGCCCGCCGCGCTCGATCGCGACCACCTCGCCCGGCCCGTCAGGATCGGCACGACTGTCCTCGGCCAGCAGGATCCGCCAGCCGCCCTCGGGCGGGCGCCCGAGGACCGCCACGTCGCCGCCGAGGCTCACGAGCACGCCGGCACCTGGCCCGGCGGCCGCCAACGCCGCGGCGGCGCACAGGTCCGAGGCGAGGCCTTTGCCGGTGGCGCCCAGGTCAAGCTCCACGTCCGTGGGGACGCGGACCGTGCCGGTCCGCTCGTCGAGATGGATCACCGACCAGCCCGGGACCGGGGAGAGCCGGAGCTGCAGCGGGCGCGTGGTGCCCGCGATCCGGTCGAAATCGTCGTCGTAGCCGGCGATCCGGAGTGCACGGCCGATGGTGGGGTCAACGGCGCCGCCGGTTGCGCGCGCAGCCTCCAGCGACCCGGCCAGGGCGCGGGCGAGCAGCGCCGACACGCGGACCTGCCTGCCGCGCGCGGCGTTGAGGCCGACCAGCTCCGAGTCGGCGCGGAACCGCGAGTAGGCGCGGTCCACCTCGGCCAGGACGCCCTCGACGGCGGCGCGGGCGGCGTCGAGGTCGCCGTCGCTCACCACCAGCCGGGCGCGGGCGCCGAGCGCCTGCCAGTCAGCCGTGCCGAGCACGGTCAGGAGCCCCCGGACGACACGTGGGCGAAGCCGGAGGACGACCCCACCGACGGGGCGAAGCCGAAGAAGCCCGTCGAGAGGGAGGAGGTCGAGGCGGTCGTGGCGGCCGCCGTGGACACGGCGGCGGTGTGGGACGTGGCACCGGCGTAGGTCACCGCGGCAAGGTACGTGAAGCCGGTCATGGCGGCCACGCCGATGGCTGCGGTCCCGATGGTCAGCTTGCGGAGCCGGGCGAGGTTCCGGGACCGATCCTCGCGGGCCTTGTCGATTGCGTTCATGGCCCCATGGTCCGGGCGCAACCCTTGCGCCTTGATGACAGGCGGGATGAGACTTCCCCCATGTTCGGCGCCCTGCCGTGGCGCGGGAGACGTCGCGGGCTGCCCCGCCGCCGCGCGGCCGACGCAGCCGCCGGGCCGGTTTGGCCGGAGCCCGTATCCTGTCGGGACCATGTCGCTGTATCGCCTGGAGCACCCGCTCCCCGCCCTCGACCGCCCCGTCGTGCTGGCCGCGTTCGACGGCTGGGTGGACGCCGGCGCCGGCGCCTCCACCGCGCTCGCGCAGATCGCCGAGGGCGGGGCCACGCTCGCCACCTTCGACGCGGACGCGCTGTACGACTACCGCGCGCGCCGGCCCACCCTCGACATCCGCGACGGTCGCCCGGCTGCGCTCGAGTGGCCCGAGCTGCGCCTCCGGCACGTCCGTCACGGGGGCAGGGACCTGCTGGCGCTCGGCGGACCGGAACCCGACTTCCGCTGGCACGCGCTGGTGGCGGACGTGGTCGAGCTGCTCGGCCGTCTGGGCGTGCGCGAGTGGATCAGCCTGGGCTCGATCCCGGCGGCCATCCCGCACGGGCGCCCGGTCCCCGTCTTCGGCACGGAGTCCGAGCCCGGCCTGCTGCGGGGCAACGTGGCGGCCGGCCCGACCGGGCTGCTCCGCGTGCCCGGGGCCGCGCTCTCGGTCCTCGAGATGGCGGTCGCGAGCGCCGGCCTGTCCGCCGTGGGCTACTTCGCGCAGATGCCCCACTACGTCACCGGCGGCTACGCGCCCGCGTCGCTGGCGATCCTCCGCGCGCTCGACCAGCACCTCGGGGTGGAGCTGCCGCGCGGCGACCTGGTCGAGGAGTCGGGCCGGCTGCGGGCCAGGCTCGACGCCGCCGTCGCCGCGGACGAGACCACCCGCGCATACGTGGCCCGGCTCGAGGCCATGACGGGCGAGGACCGCCCGCTCGCTAGCGACGACGTGATCGGCGAGATCGAGCGCTTCCTGCGCGAGGAGCGCCGGGACGACGGCCCGACGGGCTAGAACCGCTCCCGTCGGACCACCACCCGCTGGCCGCGGATCGTGGCGTCGCGGAGGGCGCCGACGACTCGCTCGGCGGCGGCCTCGGGGACCTCGACGAGCGAGAAGCCGTCGGCGATCTGGATGGCCCCGATGTCGCGCCCCTGGAGGCCTGCCTCGTTGGCGATGGCCCCGACGAGGTCGCTGGGGCGCACGCCGCCCGCTCGGCCGATCCCGACGAACAGCCGCGTGACGCCGCTGCCGTGGGACCCGCGCGCCGGGGGTCGGACGACGGGTCGGCCGTCGGGGGTCTGCCAGCCGGTGGGACGGAACCCGCGGGGACCGGCCGAGGCGGCCGAGC
>JAKAHL010000092.1 GCA_021815005.1 Chloroflexota bacterium | reverse complement strand
ATCTCCTCCGATGAGACCAACGACGGCGACAAGCCGACGGCGGTCATCACGTATCGCATCCCGGCGCCCAAGTGGGACGACACCATCACCGCGCTCCAGGGGATCGCCACCAAGGTCGTGTCGGAGCAGACCCAGGCCAGCGAGGTCGGCAGCCAGGTGGTGGACCTCCAGGCGCGGATCGCCAACCTGCGCGCCTCGGAGACCGCGCTCCAGGGGATCGCCCAGAACAGCGCCAAGGTCTCCGACCTGCTGGAGGTGCAGGCGCAGCTGACCGACGTGCGCGGCCAGATCGAGGTCCTCGACGCCAACCTCAAGCAGCTCTCGGACCAGGTTGCCTACGGCACGCTCGTGACGACCTTCGGGGTCGAGGTGGCCCAGGTCACGGCGGCCGCCAAGGGCTGGGACCCGGGAGCGGACGTGGACGGCGCGACGGCGGCCCTGCTCGCGGTGTCCGAGCGGCTCGCCAGCGCGGCGATCTGGTTCGCGATCGCCTGGGTGCCGTTCATCGCCGCCGCGCTGGTGCTGCTCCTCGTGGCCTGGCGGGTCATCCGGCGTGCCGGACCCCGGCTCCCCGCCGCCCCCGTCGCGCCGGGCCCGATCGCGGGCTGGGGCGGCGACGCCCCGGACGAGCAGGACGCGCCTCACGAGCCCTGACGTGGGCTCGTCCCGTGCCGATCCGCCCCGCGGATCGGCACGTCCCCGGGCTCCGCTACCGTCCCGGGGACGCGGCGTCCTCGGGGCGGAGCCCGTGCCCGCCGGCCAGCGAAGAGGTCAGCCGGCCTCGTACGGCACGTAGCCCGGCTGCCACATGGCCGCGCTGACCGCCACCGGGATGGCCTGCGGCTGGAACCGCCGACCCACGCCCAGGCTGCCGAGGTGGGCGACCACCGCGATCGCCAACTCGCGCGCGACCTGGCGCAGGTCCGCGATCGGCGGGTAGAGCTCCCCGCGCGCGATCATCTCGGGCGTGGCCATGTCCGCCAGCCGCCGAGCCGCGACCAGGAACGCCGAATCGGGCAGGATCCGGGCCTCGGACACGATCGCGGCGAGGCCGATCCCCGGGAACACGTACGCGTTGTTCGCCTGCGGGATCCGCCGGGTGGCGCCGCCGAACTCGACCGGCGGGAAGGGACTGCCCGTGGCCACGATGGCCCGGCCGTCGGTCCACGCCAGGATGTCGGCCGGCAGGGCCTCGGTGTTGGCCGTCGGGTTCGACATCGGCAGGATCACCGGCCGCTCCGACGCCTGGCCCACGGCGCGGACCACGGCCTCCGTGAAGGTGCCGCCGACGCCCGTGGTCCCGAGCAGGACGTTCGGGCGGAACGCCGTCACCACCTCGAGCAGGCCGATCCGACCGTCCGGGTCGAGTCCCAGCGCCGCCGCCGTCGCGCGCGGCAGCGCGGCGTCCGACTTGTCCGCGTCGAGGCCCGGCCGACCCTCCACCACGAGCCCGCGCGAGTCCAGGACGACGATGCGATCGCGGGCCGCCTCGGGCGCCATGCCCTCCTCGGCCATCGCGAGGCGGAGCAGCCGCGCGATGCCGGTGCCGGCGGCCCCCGCCCCGGCCAGGACGACCCGCGCGTCGGCGAGCGTCTGCCCGCCCATCCGCAGCGCCGACAGGATCGTGGCCACCGAGACGGCCGCCGTGCCCTGGATGTCGTCGTTGAACGAGCACACCCACTGGCGGTAACGATCGAGCATGCGGATGGCGTTGTGCTGCTTGAAGTCCTCCCACTGGAGGACCGCGCGCGGGTGCACCTCGCGCACGCCGGCCACGAACGCCTCCACCACCTCGTCGTAGGCGGCGCCGCGGAGCCGGGGGTGACGCCAGCCCACGTAGAGCGGGTCGGCGAGGAGCTCGGCGCGGTCGGTGCCGACGTCGAGCGACACCGCCAGCGTGTTGGCCGGGTGCAGGCCCGCTGCCGCCGAATAGATGGCGAGCTTGCCCACCGGGATCCCCATGCCGCCCGCGCCCTGGTCGCCCAGGCCCAGGATCCGCTCGTTGTCGGTGACCACGATTAGCCGGATCTCCTCCCGGGCCGCGTTGCGCAGCAGCTCGGGGACCCGGCCCGCGTCGTCGGGGGTGACCCAGACGCCGCGCGGCCGCCGGTAGTGGTGGCTGAACTCCTGGCACGCCCGGCCCACGGTGGGGGTGTAGACGATGGGCAGCAGCTCCTCGAGGTGCTCGAGCAGCACGCGGTAGAACAGCGTCTCGTTGCGGTCCTGGAGCGCCGCGAGGCCGATGTACTTCTCGAGGTCGTCGCCCTTGCGGCGGACATGCTCGAGCTCGAGGCTCACCTGCGTCTCGATGTCCACGATCCTCGGCGGGAGCAGGCCCCGCAGGCCCAGCGCCTCGCGCTCCGTGTCGGTGAACGCGGCGTCCTTGTTGAGGACGCGATCGGCGAGCAGGGCGAGGCCGCGCTCCCGCACGGCGATGGGACCGGACCCGGAGCGCAGCAGGTCGAGGGCCCGACGGGACAGGCGCGCGCTGGCGCCGTTGGCGGGCGGCGGATTGAGGGTCATGGTGCAGGCTCCCTCGGCGGCGACATGACCCCGCCCCCGCAACCGCGGGGGCGGGGTGGAGGTGCGATGGCGATGAGATTCCGCGATCAGCGGACGACGATCACCGTGGCGCGGGCGTTGGCCGCCACATGCTCCGACACGCTGCCCTGCAGCGTGCGGGCGACGGTCCCGAGGCCGCGCGACCCGATGATGATCGTGTCGTAGCCGCGCTCCTCGGCCACCCGCTCGATGGTCTTGGCGGGATCCCCGCCGGGCTCGATCAGGGTGGGCTCGATGCCGGCCTCGCGCAGCGTCTTCCGCGCCTCGAGCAGCTCCTCCGCGTGCACCGTGCGGTCATCCCACGGGTCCACCGGCATCCGGCCCGGGCGCGTGGGGACGACGCTGATCACGCCGAGCTCCGCGTTGCAGCTCTTGGCGAAGTCGATAGCCTGGGCCAGCGCCTTGCGGGCCGGCTCGCCGCCGTCGTAGGCGAGGAGGATCTTCTTCATGTCCGGCTCCTTTCGAGCGGCGGGGCCAGGCCGTGCGTGGCCTGCTCACGGCTCGTCTCTGCAACCTGTGCCAGCATCGCCCCGGGACACAGCCGCCGATATCGGCCGGTGGCCTCGCGGCAGGGGGCCGGAGGACCCGATATGGACATGGCACGATACGCGGCGTGACAGGCCAGGAAACCCGCTATGACCGGATTGCCGAGGGCTATGCGACCCACTGGTCGCCAGTCCATCGGGCGTCCACGCTGCGCCTGCTCGACGAGGTGGCCCCCGAGCTGGGCGATGGCGCGCGGCGCGTGCTCGACGTGGGCTGCGGCACCGGCGCGCTGGCCGTGGCGGCGGCGGCGCGCTGGCCGCAGGCCGAGGTCGATGCGACCGACATCTCGGCTGGCATGCTCGGGGTTGCCGCTCGGACCGTGGCGGCGGCCGGCGAGGCGGGCTCGCGGGTGCGCCTGACCCGCGCGCCGGCAGACCGGCTCCCGTTCCCGGCCGCCGCGTTCGACCTGGTGCTGAGCGCGTTCGTCCTCCAGCTGGTGCCGTCCCGGCCTCGGGCGCTGCGCGAGATGCGCCGCGTGCTGGCTCCCGGGGGCCGGCTGGCGTACGTGTCCTGGCTGGGCGACGACCCCCCGTTCGCCGCCGACGCGGTCTGGGACGAGGTCCTCGCTGCCGCCGGGGTCGAGCGCGAGCCGTCGGGCGGGAACGACGAGGTGGCGTCACCGGACGCGGCGGCCGCCCAGCTCCGGGCTGCGGGCCTAGCGCGCGTGACCGCCCGTGCCAGCCTCCTGGTGCACCAGTTCACGCCCGAGTCCTACGCCGCGTTCGTCACCCGATTCGACGACGGTGACCTGGTGCTGGGCCTCGAACCGGCCCAGCGCGAGGCGCTGGCCGCTGACCTGATCGAGCGGCTGCGCGGCCTGGCACAGCAAGACCTGCGCCTCGAGCTGCCGATCGTCTACGTGAGCGGCGTGCGGCGGTAGGAGGGCCGCTGGCCGCTCGATCAGCCGGCGCTCTCCGAGCCCGCGGCCGCGTCGGCCGGTGCCGGCTCCGGGGTCACCGCAGCCTCGTCGACGCGCGGGGCCAGGACGCGGGCCACGATCTCCGTCGCCTCGGCCTGGATGGTGATCCCCGCCGCGACATCAAGGTCGCCCACGGTGATCACGGCGTCGTAGCTCACGAGCGCGGCAAGGTCGTAGTGGATGGACTCCGGAAGGTCGCCGGGCAGCGCGCGCACCTTGACCATGGACACCGGGTGCACCAGCGTGCCGCCCGCCTCCACCGCCGGGGCCACGCCGTCGCCGACCAGCGGCACCTCGGCGGTGAGCTCCTCGGTCATGCGCACGGCGAACAGGTCCACGTGGAGCGGACGGTGGGTCACCTTGTGGTACTGCGTCCCGTGCAGGATCACGGGTCGAGCCTTCTTGCCGTCAACCGAGAGGTCCACGAGCGTGGAGGCGCCGACGTGGCGCCGGAGCAGGTCGAACTCGTGCGCGTCGAGCGACACGGCCTCGCTCTCGGTGCCATGGCCGAACACCACCGCGGGCAGGCGCCCCTCGTGGCGCAGCCGGGCGACGGCTTTGCCGGTGGCGGTTCGGGATGTTGCCGCAAGGCGGGGTCGATCGGACACAGCTGGTCCTCCAAGTTCGTCGCGCCTGCGCTCAGGGAGCGGGGTCGCGGCCAAGGAGGCGGGGTGGGCCCCTCAGCCTCTTCGCACCGAGCCTAGCACCGCCTGTCCAGCCGCGCCCGGAGCAGCAGGGCGGGTCCCCGACGCAGGGCCGGTGTAGCATCCCGGCCGTGGCTGCCACCATCCTGATCGTCGAAGACGAGTTCGCTGTCGCGCGCGGTATCCAATACGCCCTCCAGCAGGAGGGGTACGAGGTCACCGTCGCCCGCTCCGGCGAGGAGGGCCTCGAGTTCGCAACCGGGCAGGCGCCCGACCTCATCCTGCTCGACGTGCGCCTGCCGGGGATCGACGGCTTCGAGGTCCTGCGGCGCCTGCGCGGCGCGGGGTCGAAAGCGCCGGTCCTGTTCCTCACCGCGCGAGGCGACGAGTTCGACAAGGTGGTCGGCCTCGAGCTGGGCGCCGACGACTACGTGACCAAGCCCTTCGCGCTGCGCGAGCTGATGAGCCGCATCCGGGCGCTGCTGCGGCGCGCCTACGGCGACCTGGCCAATGCCGCGGGCGGCCGCGTGATCCGCCACGACGACCTGGTCATCGACCTCGAGCGGCGGCGCGTCCAGCGCGGCAACCGCCGGATCGGGCTGACCGCCACGGAGTTCGAGATCCTGCGCCACCTCGCCAGCCGGCCCGGCCGCGTGTTCAGCCGCCGGGAGCTCCTTGAGCTGCTGCGCGACTACGAGGCGCTCGACCAGGACGAGAAGACCATCAACGTCCACGTGAGCCACCTGCGGGAGAAGATCGAGGACGATCCCTCGCTGCCCCGGTTCGTGCTCACCGTGCGAGGCGCCGGCTACCAGTTCGCCGAGCGCTGACGTGGCGGACCGCCGCAAGCCCGCGGCCACCCCGACACCGGGCGCCGGCGGGCCTGCCGCCTGGCCAGCCCCGGAGGTCCGCCACCGCGAGATCCACGCCCCGCGCCCGTCGGTCCCCCGCTCGTTCCAGAGCCGACTGGCCATCGCCTTCGTGGCCGTCGCCACGGTCACCCTGGGGCTGATCACCCCGGTGATCATCAACCGGCTCGACGACTTCTTCCGCCAGCAGGAGGAGCAGGCCCTCCGCCTCCACGCGTACGCGACGGCGATCGTGCTGGAGCGCTTCGTCGCCGACGAGGTGACCGACGCCCCCGTGGTGTCGGTGGCCAAGGGCAAGCCCCAGCTGAACCCCGAGGTGTCGGCGCTTCTCAACGACCGCAAGCTCCTGGAGCTGGCGGCCAACGACGTGGCTCAGGCCGACGTGAAGGTGACCTTCGGCACCGCTCACGCCGACGCCACGGGCGTGATGGTGCCGGACCCCGACCCCAGCCTGGCGTTCTCGGCCGCGTTCACCGGCCAGCCCGGGCAAGGGCAGGCGCGCGACGCGTCGATCTCGTCGGCGACCCAGCCGCTCGTCAGCTCCAACGCCGTCCAGGCCTGGAGCATCGAGGTGGAGCTCTCCAACCCGTACACGAGTCGCGCGTCCACGCTCGCCTCGATCACCGGGCTCCTGCTGGCCATGGCGCTCGTCGCGGCGGCCATCGCGATCCTCGTGGCGCTGTTCGTGGCCCACCGCTTCGCGACGCCCGTGGTGCGGCTCACGGAGGCCTCGCGACGCGTTGCCGAGGGCGACCTGACGGCTCGGGTCAACATGGAGGCGGAATCGGGCACGCTCGAGCTGCAGGCGCTGTCCGAGCAGTTCAACACCATGGCCAGCCGCCTGGAGCAGAGCGTGGAGATCATCCGGCGCGACCGCGACCGCAGCCGGGACTTCCTGGCCGACGTCTCGCACGAGCTGCGGACCCCGATCGCCGCCATGCACACCTTCATCGAGCTGCTCCAGGGGCCCGCGGGCCTGGACCCGGCCGCCCGGCAGGAGTTCCTCGAGTCGTCCGCCACCCAGCTGGACCGCCTGGACTGGATGGCGCAGAACCTGCTCGACCTCTCGAAGCTGGACTCCGGGCTGGTGCTGCTCGACCTGCGGCCGGAGGACGTCCGCGGCACGATCGAGTCCGCCGTGGAGCAGCACCAGGCCGTTGCCGCGCGCAAGGGGATCACGCTCGCGACGTCGCTCCCCGACCGGCCGCTGCGCATCGCGCACGACGTGCCCCGGGTCGGGCAGGTGGTGGGCAACCTGGTGGGCAACGCGCTCAAGTTCACCGAGCGCGGCGGCGAAGTCCGGGTCTCGGCGGCCGCCACGCCCGACGGCGGGGCGCGGATCGAGGTCACGGACACGGGCGTCGGCATCCACCCGGCCGAGCTGCCGCACATCTTCGACCGCTTCTACCGCGGCTCGCAGGCGAACGAGGCGCGCGGCACCGGCTCGGGGCTCGGGCTCTCGATCGTGAAGTCCATCGTGGACATGCACCGAGGGACCATCGAGGTGGAGAGCCAGGTTGGCCGCGGCTCGCGCTTCGTCGTGGTGCTGCCGCGCGATCCCGAGGCCCGCCCGAGTCGTGCCCCCGGCCCGCCCCCAGCGGATTCGCGGCGGATGGTGGATGATTCTTCATCCGCTGCCGGGCGCGTCTGAACGGGCGTCTGGCACGCTACTCGGATGACGGCGCGGGAACCGGTTCCCCGCGCCAGCCAGGACGGAAGACCATCGCGTGATGACCCACGACCCTGACCCGTCGGCGCAGGTCCCCTCGGGGGATGCCGACCCGCTCGCCCAGACGCAGCCCGTCGAGGTCCCGCGGTTCGCCCCGCCGCCCGATCCCCGACCCGACACGCGCTGGGCGTGGGCCGGGTCGGAGCGGGGACCGGAAGCGGACCCGTGGCGGTCCGCCCCCTCGTCACCGCAGCAGGGGACCACGGTGTGGCCCGCCCCCGCGGTCCCGACATCGGGGGCGTGGTCGTCACCGGCCTCGTCGGCAACCGCGTCGTGGGGCCGCGGGGCCGCCGGGGCGGGCGGCGCGGCGGATCCCGCGGCGGATCCCGCGCCCGCCTGGGTCACCGCGAGCCCGGACCGCGAGCCGCAGGCGGCGGCCCCG